>NZ_PTFE01000134.1:0-16387 GCF_002936975.1 Bradyrhizobium sp. AC87j1 | reverse complement strand
GGTGGGCCACGATCGCGGCCTGAGCCGCCCGCCGAGGGCGACCACTACAGACTTGGCTGGCAATTGCCGTAACCACGGCCCTTCTCCTGCCGTCCTCAACTTCAAAAGCCGATAACGCAACAGGCCCCTTGTGGGAGAGGGTGGCTTCGCGACAGCGAAGCCGGGTGAGGGGTATGTCTCCGCGAATCCATCTAGCTATGAGTGCGTGGAAAGACCCCTCATCCGGCGCTTCGCGCCGCCTTCTCCCGCAAGGGGAGAAGGGAAGAGGCACCGCTCTTGCGGCTTCTACCCCCGTCTCACGCTCGCTCCACCATCCACCGGCAGCGTCACGCCCGTAATGAAGTTCGCCTCATCGGACGCCAAAAACAGCGCGGCGTTGGCGACGTCCCAGCCGGTGCCCATTTTCTTGCGCAGCGGCACCTTGCTGTCGCGTTCGGCTTCGACCTCGGCGCGGCTCTTGTGCCATTCGCGGGCGCGGGTGTCGACGGCCATCGGCGTGTTCATCAGGCCGGGCAGGATGACGTTGGCGCGGATGCCGTATTCGGCGTTCTGGTAGGCGAGCTGTTCGGTGAAGGCGATAATCGCCGACTTCGTCGCCTTGTAGGCGACATAGGGATAATTCGTGATCGCCGCCATCGACGAGATGTTGATGATGGCGCCGCTGCCTTGCGCGCGCATGATCGGGATCACTTCTTTTGCCGCCAGGATGCAGCTCTTCAGATTGATGGCGACGACGCGGTCGAACGCTTCCTCGGTCAATTGCAACAGTTCGGCATCGCCGCCGGACAGGCTGACGCCGACATTGTTGTGCAGCACGTCGATCCGGCCCCAGCGCGATCGCGCGTCCGCGACCATCGCCTTGATATCGGTAGCCTTGGTCACGTCGGCCTTGAAGGCTGCGGCGGTGCCCTGCTTTGCCGCGATCATCGCAACCGTTTCCTGCGCCGATTCCAGATGATGATCGACGCACAAGACCTTTGCGCCCTCGCGCGCGAAGGTCAGCGCGGTGGCGCGGCCGTTGCCCATGCCTTCGCCGGGGCTTTGCCCGGCTCCGACGACGATGGCGACCTTGTCCTTCAAGCGCATCTCGGTTCACTCCCTGATCCCGGACTTCTCATTATTTTCGTGCAGATTAGCAATCGCCCCGACCGGAGAGAAGGGCGCGGCTTTTGCGTTCATGTCATTGACATCGCATGGATTTGCATGTTGCGCCGGCCCAATGCGCATGGCTGGCCCTCGCGGTTCAGGAACCGTTCTGAGGTCGCAGCGTTTGTTGCGGAGCCTTTCCCGCGCTAGGCTCTGTCTTGGGGCTTCCCAACCGCCAGTGGCTTGCCGATGAATCTGCTCGACCCACAAGGGCCCGTGGCTGCGGCCAACAGCACGATTCTGGTCGATTCCGTCTTCATCATGCTCGTGATCGTGGTGCCGACCATTTTCGCGATTCTCGGCTTTGCGTTCTGGTTTCGCGCCTCGAATCCAAAAGCGCGCTACCAACCCGACTTCGTCTATTCCGGCCGGGTCGAGATGGTGGTGTGGGCGATCCCTGCGCTCACCGTCATCCTGCTCGGTGGCGTCGCCTGGATCGGCTCGCATCAACTCGATCCCGCAGCGCCGGTGCCGGGGACTGGAAGCCCGGTGCGGATCCAAGCGGTTTCGCTCGACTGGAAATGGCTGTTCATCTATCCGGACCAGCGCATCGCCACCGTCAACACGCTGACGGTGCCGGCCGGCGCCGAACTGAACTTTCAGCTAACGTCGTCGAGCGTGATGAACACGTTCTTCATCCCGCAGCTCGGCAGCATGATCTACACCATGAACGGCATGGTGACGAAGCTGAACCTGCGCGCCGACAACGAAGGCAAGCTGCAGGGGTTGTCCGCGCATTTCTCCGGCGACGGCTTTCCCGACATGATGTTCGACGTCAATGTGGTCTCGCCGCTCGCCTTTCCGGAATGGGTGGCGACCACGGCGAAGACCGGTGCCGTGCTGAATGAGGACAGCTACAAGAAGCTGATGCAGCAGGGCGTCGAGAAGGGCAGGCCAACCTACCGTCTCGACGATCCCCGCCTGTTCGATCTGATCGCGACCCAGCACATTCCGCCGGGACCGGGGCCGGAACTGCTCTCCGATGCAGGCCGTCCGCACAGTGGAGGCCATGATGCTCGGTAAGCTCGATTGGTCGGCGATTCCGTTCGATCAGCCCATCCCGCTGGTCGCGGGCGCAGTGGTGCTGGTCGCGATCCTGGGCGTGCTGACCTGGGTCGTGGTGAAGGGGCATGTGCCCTATCTCTGGAGCGAATGGATCACCAGCGTCGATCACAAGCGCATCGGCGTCATGTATATTCTATTGGCCTCGGTGATGCTGCTGCGCGGTGGCAGCGACGCCATCATGATGCGGATCCAGCAGGCCGTCGCCTACCAGTCGCAGGGCTACCTGCCGCCGGAGCACTACAACCAGATCTTCTCGGCGCACGGCACCATCATGATCTTCTTCGTGGCAATGCCGTTCGTGATCGGGCTGATGAACCTGATCGTGCCGCTCCAGCTCGGCGTGCGCGACGTCGCTTTCCCGACGCTCAATTCGGTCGGCTTCTGGCTGACCGCGACCGGTGCGCTGCTGGTCAATCTCTCGCTCGTGGTCGGCGAGTTCGCGCGCACCGGCTGGCTCGCTTTTCCGCCGCTGTCGGAGCTGTCCTATTCGCCCGGCGTCGGCGTCGACTATTACGCCTGGTCGCTGCAGATCTCGGGCGTCGGCACGCTGGTGGCCGGCATCAATCTCGTCACCACGGTGCTGAAGCTGCGCACCAAGGGCATGAATTATCTGCGCATGCCGATGTTCTGCTGGACCACGCTGGCCTCGAACCTCCTCATCGTTGCAGCCTTTCCGATCCTTACCGCCACGCTCGCGATGCTGCTGCTCGACCGTTACCTCGGCTTCCACTTCTTCACCAACGAGGCCGGCGGCAACGTCATGATGTTCATGAACCTGATCTGGGCCTGGGGACATCCGGAGGTCTACATCCTGGTGCTGCCGGCGTTCGGCATCTTCTCTGAGGTGGTCTCGACCTTCTCCGGCAAGGGGCTGTTCGGCTATCGCTCGATGGTGCTCGCGACCATGGCGATCTGCGTCATCTCCTTCATGGTCTGGCTGCATCATTTCTTCACGATGGGGGCAGGGCCGGACGTCAATGCCATCTTCGGCATCGCCAGCATGATCATTGCGGTGCCGACCGGGGTGAAGATCTACAACTGGCTGTTCACGATGTATGGCGGCCGCATCCGCTTCGCGACGCCGATGCTGTGGGCGGTCGGCTTCATGGTGACATTCATAGTAGGTGGGTTGACGGGCGTCCTGCTCGCGGTGCCACCGGCTGACTTCATGCTCCACAACAGCATGTTCCTGGTGGCGCATTTCCACAACGTCATCATCGGCGGCGTGCTGTTCGGCGCCTTCGCCGGCTTCGAATACTGGTTTCCCAAGGCGTTTGGCTTCCGCCTCGACGAACGCTGGGGCAAGCTGGCGTTCTGGTTCACCTTCCTCGGCTTCTTCATCACTTTCATCCCGCTCTACATTGCCGGCATGCTCGGCATGACCCGGCGCATGCAGCATTACGACGTTGCGGCGTGGCGGCCCTGGATGATCGTTGCAGCAATTGGCATGGCCGTGCTGACGATCGGGGTGATCTGCCAGATCGTGCAGCTCGTGGTCAGCATCCGCAACCGCGAGGCGCTGCGCGACCGCACCGGCGATCCCTGGGACGGCCGTTCGCTGGAATGGGCGACCTCGTCGCCGCCGCCGGTGTTCAACTTCGCCTTCAATCCCGATGTGCGCGGCGAGGACGCCTATTGGGACATGAAAGTCCACGCCCAGCAGCAATCGCTCGAACGCGACAGGCCGGAATACCAGGACATCGAGATGCCCAGGAATTCTCCGACCGGTTTCGTCTGCGCATTCTTCGCCAGCATCATGGGCTTTGCGCTGATCTGGCACATCTGGTGGATGGTGATCCTGGGCGGGATCGGCGCGTTCGCGACCTTCGTCGTGTTCGCCTGGCGCGACCATGACGAATACGTCATTCCCGCGGAGGAGGTCGCCGCGATCGACCGCGTCAATCTCGAGGAACGACGCGGCCTCATCAGCATGGCGGGGGCGGTCTGATGGCGATGACGGCGACCGCTGGCCGTGCGCATGCCGATCCCCATCACATCGGGCTCGTCATCGAGCATCCCGGACCCGCTTCGAAGCGGATCGTGACCGCCTACGGCTTCTGGGTCTTCTTGCTCTCCGACATCGTGATGTTCTCCTGCTTCTTCGCGGCCTATGCGGTGCTGTCTGGCCAGACGGCCGGCGGCCCGAAGGGCTCGGAGATATTCGAGCAGAGGAACGTCGCGATCGAGACGGTCTGCCTGCTGTTGTCGAGTTTTACCTGCGGCATGGCCAGCATTGCCGCCGATGTGCGCAACCGGTTCTGGTTCTATCTCGGCATGGCCGTGACTTGTCTGTTGGGACTCATATTCCTGGCGATCGAATTCCGCGAATTCGCCGACCTCGTCGCGCGCGGCTATGGCCCGTCGCGCAGCGCGTTCCTGACCGCGTTCTTCTCGTTGGTCGGCTGCCACGGCCTGCATGTCTCGGCCGGCGTGCTGTGGCTCCTCACCATGATGGCCCAGGTGTTCGCGAAAGGCTTTCGCGCCGACGTCCTGCGCCGGATGATGTGCTTTGCGCTGTTCTGGCACGCGCTCGACATCGTCTGGGTCGGGGTGTTCTCCGTCGTCTATTTGCTTGGGAGTGCCGCATGAGCGATCAGAGCCACGCGCGGAGCGACCACGACCTCGCGCCGGGCGAGGAAGAGCAACACAGTGTCGGCACCCGTATTCTTGGCTACGTCGTCGGCCTTGTCCTGGCGCTGCTGCTCACGGCGACGTCGTTCTTCATCGCCGGCACCGATCTGGTCTGGCAGCCCTCCATCCCCGTCGCGCTGATCGTGCTGGCGATTGCGCAGATGGGTGTGCATCTGGTGTTCTTCCTGCACATCACGACCGGCCCCGACAACACGAACAACGTGCTGGCGCTGGCCTTCGGCCTGCTGGTGGTCTTCCTGGTGGTGGGCGGCACGGTCTGGATCATGGCGCATCTGAATGCGAACATGCCGCCGATGGACCAGATCATGCGGATGCAGTGAAAGGACCGCCCAAAAAAGAAGAGCCGCTTGGTGTGACAAGCGGCCCAAGTCTAGGGAGGAAACGCCCAAGCAAGGCAATCAGGCCGGAGCCGGATTGCTGCCAAGGAAACGCCCGCGCAAGCGCTTGCGTACCCTAATGAGTGCAGCGACTCGCGAAGGAGTTCAATTCCGGATCAATACGGTCCCGGACTACTACTCACGGATGCGTGAGAGAATTATTCACTTCGGCCGGCGGCAGTTGTAGGCCTTGCGGAAGCCGGCTGCCTGGGCGTCGTCCTCCGAGCAGAACCAGCGGTCCGGCTTGGTGGTCGCCGGGTAGCTCGGGCAACCCCGCAAATGATAGATGCCGATGTTGCCGGTGACGCGTGCGCGCACCGCGAGCTTTCCCTTGATGCTGCAACTCGGTGGCATCGTCAGCTCCTCCGGGAACAGCACGGCCCGAATTTCCTTGTCGCGGTCCGGGCGGCAGGCGGCGCCCAGCAGTGCGCCGTCCTTCTTGCCCGCGCGGAAGTCTTGCGGTGCAACAAAACAGCCCTTCCAGATCCCGGCGGCGGCTGACTTGGCCTCGGCCACGGCCGGCTTGACGTTCGCCTTGATCGGCTCCCGCGCGACGGCAAAGCCGAGCTTGACCAGCTGTTCGTTCAAGCTGGTCTTGTCGCCCTCGGCCGTGCAGATCGCCCGGTGCCGCTTGCCAAAACTCTTCTCCGGCCCGACATCGTCACAGCGCACGGAGCGCTTGTTGATCAGCTTCGCCAGCTGGTCGCGAGCCTCGATGCCGCAGGTCCAGGAATCGGCGTGGTCGTCGATGCAGACCTGGTCCAGCTCGGGCGCGTCGACGCCGTCGAGCCGATAGGTGACATCGCCAAGCTGGATGGAGTTGCCGTCGCGGACTGTCGCGGCGGCGGTCAGCGCGGAAGCCGGCTCGGAAGACGCCAGGACTCCGGACAAGGCGAAAAACAAAACGAGCGCAAAAGCGCGGGCGGCGGCAAAGACATTTCGGAAGGACATACGGTCTCGCTATCGATTGCTCGTGTGCCTGTTCCTAGCATCCGGATGTGGCGATACCAATGGTCTGCACCCTGCGAAGTGCGACATTCCGGCCCCGCGGCTTTACTCCCCGCCCGCTCTGACCCTATCGTTCGCAGGCCTTGCGGACCGTGCAGGCCGAATCGCCCGGGAAGCGGCGAGGGCGGGAGGAAAAGGTTGCGATGAAAGACCCCGTGGACGTCCTGATCATCGGCGCCGGCGCTTCGGGCGCGGCGGTGGCGTGGTCGCTGGCCGAGACCAAGATGCACATTCTCTGCCTGGAGCAGGGCGGCTGGATGAACCCGGCGGAATATCCCAGCACCGGCCGGGACTGGGAGGCCAAGTTCTACGGCGAGTGGTCGTCGAGCCCGAACGTGCGCGGCCGTCCCGAGGACTATCCGATCAACGACGACAATTCGCCGATCAAGGTCGTGAACTACAATGCGGTCGGCGGCTCCACGGTGATGTACACCGCGCACTGGCCGCGGCTGCATCCCTCCGATTTCAAGGTGAGGACGCTGGACGGCGTCGCCGACGACTGGCCAATCGATTACGACACGCTGACCCCGTTCTTCGAGGAGAACGATCGGATCATGGGCACATCGGGCTTGTCGGGCGACCCACTGTCCCCGCTGACGCATCCGCCGATGCCGCAACAGCCGCTCGGATTGTCCGGCGCCATCATCGGCAAGGCCATGAACAAGCTCGGCTGGCACTGGTGGCCGTCGGACACGACGGTCGCGACGATGGACTATGAGGGCCGCGCGCGCTGCATCAATCTCGGCCACTGCACGCCGGCCTGCGCGCAGGGCGCGAAATCCTCCACCGACATCACCTATTGGCCGCAGGCGATCCGCGCCGGCGTCGAGCTGCGCACCCATTGCCGGGTGCGCGAGATCACCACCGACGAGAGCGGTATGGCTTCGGGCGTGGTCTATTACGACAAGGACGGCATCGAGCAGTTCCAGCCCGCGCATGTCGTCATCATCGCCTGCAACGGCGTCGGCACGCCGCGGCTGTTGCTGAATTCGGCGTCCTCGCGCTTTCCGAACGGCCTTGCCAATTCGTCCGGCCTCGTCGGCAAGAATTTGATGTTCCATCCCTACGCGCAGATCTACGGCTATGTGAAGGAGCCGACCGATAGCAACCGCGCGCCGCCGACCTGCCTGTGGAGCAAGGAGTGGTACGACACGGACCCCTCGCGCGGCTTCGTGCGCGGCTATGGCGTTCAGTTCGTGCGCGGGGCCGGACCGGTGTTCGAGGCTGTCGTCAGCGAGCAGAAGGGCATTCTGCCCTGGGGCGAGGATCATCACCGCGTCTTCCGCAAGCTGAACGGCCATCGGCTCGGATTTTCCGCGATCTGTGAGGATCTGCCGGAGGAGCATAATCGCGTCACGCTCGATCCCGTCCTGAAAGACAGTCACGGCATTCCCGCGCCGAAGATCGACTACACGATCAGCGAGAACAGCCGGAAGATGATGGAGCATGCGCTGGCGCGCGGCCGGGAGGTTTTGGAGACCGCGGGCGCCACCGATATCTGCATCAACTCGCCGATCCCCTGGGGCGGTTGGCACCTGCTCGGCACCGCGCGGATGGGCACCGTCCCTGAAAGCTCCGTGGTCAATGAATGGGGCCGCACGCACGACGTCAAGAATCTCTTCATCGTCGACGGCAGCATCTTCGTCACGTCGGGCGGCGTGAACCCGACCTCCACCATCCAGGCCCTCGCGCTCTACATCGCCGACCAGATGAAGCAGCGCCTCGCCAATTTGTTTGATTAAGGCCGCCATGTCCGCAGACAATCTTACGCGCACCCAACGCGACGACCTCCGCAGCATCGCCGCGATGATCGTTCCCGCCAGCGACGAGTACAAGGTGCCCGGCGCCGACGATCCCGCGATCCAGGCAGATATGCTCGCAACGCTTGGCCGCGATACCAAATTGGTCGCGGCCGCGCTGGATGATCTGGCGCGGCTGTCAGGAGCGCCGCTCGCCGAGCTCGATGCCACCAGGCGCGATGCGGTGGCGCAGGAGTTTCGCAAGCACGGCGGCGTCGCCGCCGCGACGCTCGTCCGCGTCGTGCTGCAATGCTACTACCGCGACGACCGCGTGCTGGGTTCGCTGGGGATCGAACTGCGGGCGCCATTCCCGAAGGGCCATGTGCTTCCGGATGGAGACTGGTCGCTGCTCGACCCGGTGAAGGCGAGGGCCGGTACGCTCAGGCGGGCGCCCTAGCCATCTGGGCAGTCCAGCCCTGCGCGCCCGGCTGGCACCTTGCGCGGCCGGGCACAGGCCACCATCTGTGTGAGCCTTCAAGGACTCTTGCCATGCTGGATTTCACCTCAGATATCGTCGATGACGCCGCGTCATCGCGAACGACAGCATCTGCGCCGGCCGATGACCGGGCGTTGCTGGACGCCTATTCCAATGCCGTGATCGATGTGACCGACCGGGTCGGCCCCGCGGTCGTGCGTGTCGAGACCGGGCCAAAAGTGCCGAACGGCCGTGAGCGCGGCGGGCTCGGCTCGGGCATCGTGATCTCGCCTGATGGCCTCGTCCTCACCAACAGCCACGTGGTCGGCACGTCGAAGGAGATCCGGCTGCGCGACGTCGAGGGCCATGTCGGCGAAGCCCAGGTGCTGGGCGTCGATCCCGATACCGATCTTGCGCTGCTGCGTGCCAACGGCGTGCGCCATTTGCCCTATGCCGCGCTCGGCAACTCCAAGACGCTGCGCCGCGGCCAGCTCGTGATCGCGATCGGAAATCCGCTCGGTTTCGAATCGACTGTGACTGCCGGCGTGGTCTCGGCGCTCGGCCGCTCGATCCGCTCGGTCAGCGGCCGCACCATCGAGGACGTGATCCAGACCGACGCCGCGCTCAACCCCGGCAACTCCGGCGGCCCGCTGCTGTCGTCGAATGCCGAGGTGATCGGCATCAACACCGCCATCATCAACGGCGCCCAAGGCATCTGCTTCGCGGTCGCCAGCAACACCGCGCAATTCGTGTTGTCGGAGATCATCCGTCACGGCTATGTCCGCCGCGCCTTTATCGGTGTCGCCGGACAGACCGCGCCGATCCCGCGGCGGCACGCGGTGCTGGCCGGCATCGAAAACAAGATGGGCGCGCTGCTCGCGCAGATCGAGCCGGATGGTCCGGCGGCGAAGGCGGGCCTGTTGCCCGGCGACGTCGTGATCAGGCTCGACGGCGTCGAGATCAACGGTGTCGACGATCTGATCCGCGTGCTCGACCGCGACCGGATCGGCCGGCGGCTCGCGATGGACGTGCTGCGGCTCGGCCGCCTGCGGGCGATCGATATCGACCCGATCGAGCGCAAGCCGCAGCGCTAGCGCGGGACGGGCGAGGCGGGGTATGACGGTGTCATGCCTCGCCTTCGGAAACCCGCCGCATGATGCCGGCACACGAGACCTACGACGTCATTGTCATCGGCGCCGGTGCCGGTGGCATGACGGCGGCGGCCGTGGCCGCTGCGCAAGGCCTGCGCGTGCTGGTGATCGAGAAGACCGCGTTCGTCGGCGGCACCACCGCCTGGTCTGGCGGCATGGTCTGGATCCCCGCCAATGCCAGGATGAAAGAGGCCGGGCTCTCCGACAGCGTCGCGGATGCGGTCCAATATCTGTCGAGCACGGTGCCCCAGCTCGCCAATGCCGGCCTGCGCGCCGCCTTCCTCGCGCGCGGGCCCGAGGCGATCGCCTATCTCGAAGCCAACACGGAAGTTCGCCTCCAGCCGGTGAAGGCCTGTCCGGATTGTTATCCGGAGCGGCTGGGCGCAACCGCTGGCGGCCGCGTGCTGGAGCCGGTCGGTTTCGATGGCAGGCGGCTGGGCGAAGCTTTTGAGCGATTGCGGCCGCCGCTGCCGGAGTTCACGCTGTTCGGCGGGATGATGATCGATCCTCTCGACGTTCCGCATTTGCTCAGTGTTGGAAAATCGCTGCGCTCGACCCTGCGAGCGGCGCGGTTGGTTTCCGCGTATGCGTTGCAACGGCTGCGCAGTCCGCGTGGAACGTCGCTGCATCTCGGCAACGCACTTGCCGCGCAGCTCTATGCTTCGCTGCTGGCGCGGCAGGTCGAAGTTCTCTTCAGCGCCGATGTCGCGGACCTCTCGATTCAGGGTGATCGCGTCAGCGGCGTGGTGATCCGTCATGGCTCCCGCGACCGGCCGATCGCAGCGCGCCGCGGCGTGGTGCTGGCGACGGGCGGCTTTTCGCACGACGCCGTGTTGCGCAAACGCTTCTTCCCGGCGGCGGCCGGATTTGTCTCGGCGACCAACCCTTCCAGCACCGGCGACGGACTTCGGCTCGCGGCAGCGACAGGTGCCGCGCTCAACACGGACGCGACCAGCCCGGCCTATTGGGTGCCGGCCTCGCTGTTCCGCCGCGCCGACGGTAGCCGCGGCGTGTTCCCGCACACGGTGACCGACCGCGCCAAGCCCGGTGTGATCGCTGTCAACGCAGCGGGCCGGCGTTTCGTCAACGAGGCGCTGTCCCACCACGAGTTCGCCATCGCCATGCTCCGTCATGGCGATGGCGAGCCGGACCGGCCGTTCTATTTGATTTGCGATCGCCGGTTCCTGTGGACTTACGGCTTCGGCCGCATCAAGCCGTTCACGCGCAGCTATCGGCGCTATGTGGCGAGCGGCGAGCTGGTCGAGGCTCCTGACATTGCGCAGCTTGCGGCGAGGATCTGCGTCAAGCCGCCGGTGCTGGCGGCGACGATCGCGAGCTACAACGAAGGCGCAAGGGAGGGCCGCGATGGCGAATTCGGCCGCGGCAGCACTACCTACCAGCGCCATCTCGGCGATGCCGCTCGCAAGCCCAATCCCTGCGTTGCGCCGATCGTCGGTGCCCCGTTGTTCGCGATGCGCATCTATCCGGCTGATCTCGGCACCGCGATTGGCATGAAGGTCGATGCGCAGGCCCGGGTGCTGCGCGCGGACGGCGCGCCGATCGCGGGCCTCTATGCCTGCGGCAATGACATGGGCTCGATCATGAACGGCAATTATCCGGCGCCGGGGATCTCGTCAGGGCCGGCGCTGACGTTCGGATACATCGCGGGGCGGCATCTGGCGGAGGGAAGCGTGGTGACGACACTCGAAGCTGCAAAGGCATCCGTCTGATCGGGGCCCCCGCTGCATCCGCGTCATTGCGGGCGCAGCGAAGCAATCCAGAATCCTTCCGCGGTGACAGTCTGGATTGCTTCGTCGCAAGGGCTCCTCGCAATGACGGGGAGAAGCTCGCGTTAACCTCTACTCCGCCGCCGCCGCAAAACGGCTGTTCTCCAGCTCCGCCTCCAGCCGCGCCGTCTCGGCCGCTGCCAGCTTGATATTGGCCTCCTTGACGTGGCCGAAGCCTCGGATGGTCTCCGGCACCCTCGCGAGCCTTGCCAGCAGCGGGATCTGCTCCGCTTTCAGCCCCGCGATCCGCTGATCGATCATGCCGAGATAATCCTCAACCAGCTTCCGCTCCGTCTGGCGCTCTTCGGTGCGGCCGAACGGATCGAAGGCGCCGCCGCGCAGGAACTTGAGCTTGGCGAGAACGCGGAAGGCATGGATCATCCAGCCGCCGAACTCCTGTTTCTGCAGCCGGCCCGTCGTCTTGTCGCGCTGTGCGAAGATCGGCGGTGCCAAATGGTATTTCAGGGTGAAGTCGCCGTCGAATTGCTCCGAGACCTTCTTCGCGAAGCTGCCGTCGGTGTAGAGCCGGGCGACCTCGTACTCATCCTTGTAGGACATCAGCTTGAACAGGTTCTTCGCGACGGCCTCGGTCAGCTCGGTTGACGCGGGAGAGGCGGAGATTTCCGCCTTGCGTACCTTGGCGACGGCTGCGAGATAGCGGTCGGCATAGGCCTTGTCCTGATAGCTGGTCAAAAACTCCATGCGGGTCGCGATGATGTCGTCGAGCGACTTCGTCGGTGCCGCCGCCCGGCTCTTGAACTGGAGCACGCTGCGCACCCGCGACATGTCGTGGGCGGCCAGGCGGCCCCAGGTGAAGGCGAGCTTGTTCATCTCGATCGCCGCGCCGTTGATTTCGATGGCGCGCAGCAGCGCTTCCAGCGACAGCGGGATCGCGCCCTTCTGGAAGGCGAAGCCGAGCATGAAGGGATTGGTGGCGATGCTGTCGCCCATCAGCGCAGCGGCTATGCCTGTGGCATCGATAATATCGAGGTTCTTGTCTCCGACGGCGTCGCGCAGCACGGTCTGCATCGTGCCCATCTCGAAGTCGAGATCGGGGTTTTGCACGAAGCTCGCGGTCGGCTGCAAATCGGCGTTGATGTAGGCTTTGGTCACGCCACGTTCGGCGCGGCTGAGCGCGGTGGGGCCGGCCGAGACAATCATGTCGCAACCGAGAATGACGTCGGCGCCGCCCGTGGTGATGCGGACCGCGGAGATATCCTCCGGCTTCGGGGCGATGCGGACATGGCTCATCACGGCGCCGTTCTTCTGCGACAGGCCGGTGAAGTCGAGCGCCGAGCAGCCGCGGCCGGCGACATGGGCCGCCATGCCGAGCAGGGCGCCGATGGTGATGACGCCGGTGCCGCCGATGCCGGTGACGAGGATGTTGTAGGGCGCGTCCAGCTCGCGCGCGGGCGGCAGCGGCAAATCGGCGAATAGCTGGTCGGAATCGACTGCCGAGGTCTTCATGCGCTTCAGCGAACCGCCATGTACGGTCACGAAACTCGGGCAGAAACCTTCGACGCAGGAAAAGTCCTTGTTGCAGTTAGACTGGTCGATCTGGCGCTTGCGGCCGAACTCGGTCTCCAGCGGTTGCACCGAGACGCAGTTGGAGGCCTGCGAGCAATCGCCGCAGCCCTCGCAGACCAGCTCGTTGATGAAGGCGCGCTTGGCGAGATCGGGATAAAGCCCGCGCTTGCGGCGGCGGCGCTTTTCCGCGGCGCAGGTCTGGTCGTAGATGATGACCGTGAGACCCTTGATGTCGCGCAGGTCGCGCTGCACGGCATCGAGTTCGCGGCGATGATGGATGGTCGCGCCTTGCGGGAAGTAGTTTCCTTGCGGGTACTTGCCCGGATCGTCCGAGACGATTGCCAGGCGCTTGACGCCCTCGGCCCAGACCTGATGCGCGATCTGCGCCACGTTGAAGGCGCCTTCGGCGGGCTGGCCGCCGGTCATGGCGACGGCGTCGTTGTAGAGGATCTTGTAGGTGATGTTGATGCCGGCGGCCGATGCCGCGCGAAGGGCGAGAAGCCCGGAATGCGTATAGGTGCCGTCGCCGAGATTCTGGAAGATGTGCTTCTCGCTCGTGAAGGGCGACTGGCCGATCCAGTTCACGCCCTCGGCGCCCATATGCGAGATCAGATCGGTGCGGCGGGTCGGCATGCTCAGGGCCATGCCGTGGCAGCCGATGCCGGCCATGGCGCGGCTACCTTCGGGCACGCGGGTCGAGGTGTTGTGCGGGCAGCCCGAGCAGAAGAACGGCGTGCGCGCGAGCTTGATCTGGGTGCTGGCGGTGACCGGATTGTCGAAGGCCTCCAGCCGCGCGAGCCGCTGCTCCAGCACCGGGCTGTGATGGCCGAGCTTGCGCAGCCGTGCCACCAGCGCGCCCGCGACGATGGTCGGCGTCAGTTCGCCTTCGCTCGGCAGCAGTAGCGTGCCGCGCTCGTCGCGCTTGCCTGTGATCGTCGGGCGCCTGGACGCATCGATATTGTAGAGGATGCGCATCAGCTGGTCTTCGATGAAGCCGCGCTTCTCCTCGACCACGAGCACGTCTTGCAGACCCTCGGCGAAACGCTTGGCACCGCTCTCCTCCAGCGGCCAGGTCATCGCGACCTTGTAGATGCGCAGACCGAGATCCTGCGCGTCCTTGTCGGTAATGCCGAGATCGGCGAGGGCCTGGCGCAGATCGAGATAGGCCTTGCCGGTGGCGACGATGCCGAGCCGTGCAGGCTTGGAGTCGAGCACGATGCGATCGAGCTGGTTGGCGCGGGCGAAGGCCTGCACTGCGGCCATCTTCGGCCCGAACAGACGCCTCTCGGCATCCAGCGGCGGATCGGGCCAGCGGATGTTGAGGCCGCCGGGCGGCATCTCGAAATCCTCGGGCAGCACGATCTTGATGCGTTCAGGGTCGCTGTCGATCGACGCCGAGCTTTCCACGGTCTCGCTGATCGCCTTGAAGCCGACCCAGCAGCCGGAGAAGCGCGACAGCGCGAAACCGTAGAGGCCGAGATCGAGATAATCCTGCAGCGTCGCCGGATTGATCACGGGGATCAGCGCCGCCGCAAACACCTGCTCGCTCTGATGCGCCAGTGTCGAGGACTGGCAGCCGTGGTCGTCGCCGGCCAGCGCCAGCACGCCGCCATTGAGCGCGGTGCCGGCCGCATTGGCATGCTTGAGCGCATCGACCGAGCGATCGACGCCGGGGCCCTTGCCGTACCAGATGCCGAATACGCCATCGACCTTGGCGCCCGGAAACAAGCCGACCTGCTGGCTGCCCCAGACCGCAGTCGCCGCCAGATCCTCGTTCAGGCCTGGGACGAAGGCTATGTCGTGCTGCGCAAGGTGTGACTTCGCGCGCCACAGCGCGTGGTCGTACATGCCGAGCGGGGAACCGCGATAGCCGGAGATGAAGCCGCCGGTGTTGAGGCCCTGGAGCCGGTCGCGTTCGCGCTGCAACATGGGCAATCGAACCAGGGCCTGTGTGCCGGACAGGAAGATCCGCTTCGATTCGAGCCGGTATTTATCGTCCAGCTCGACCTGCAACAGCGTCATTTCGGGGGTCCTTGTTGTCCTGGTCCGGCGAGGGATTTTGCGCCGCGGGAGGTTTGCGGCTTTGCGAAGCGGGAGATCGCAGTCAAGAGCATGGGCCGGCGAAGTCAATATCGCTGGCCGCATCCGTGGCGCTCCTGCTAGTCATGGCTTCCAGTGGAGAACATCATGGCTGCAAGCGCATTCGACACCGAGATCACGGCGACGGCCGAGGCCCTGATTGGACCGTGGCGCCAGCCTCATCAGATGCTGCAAGCGCAAACCTACGACGCGCACGCGTCCATTCACGACGACGCCACCGCGCAGAAGCTCGGCTTCAAGGGCGGTACCATCGAAGGCCCGACGCATTTCAGCCAGTTCGCTCCGCTCGGCGCGCAGCTGTGGGGACGCGCCTGGTTCGAGACCGGCTGCCTGTCCGCGCATTATCGCAGCGTCTGCTATGAGGGTGAGGAGGTGCAGGCGATCCTGTCGAAGCCACTGCCCGGGACGCGCCAGTGCCAGATCCAGATGGTCAAGCGCGATGGCACGGAGGTGCTGCGCGGCACGGCCTCCGTCGGTGAGCCGCACGCAGCGACTGCGCTGGAGGCGCGCCTCTCCGAGCTCAAGCCGCTCGCCGATCCCGTGATCCTGCGCGACGTCAGGGTGGCGCAGACCGGCAAGCGGCAGACGGTCCGCATGGCGTTCGATCAGATCATGGGCGACCTCTATCCTTTCTCGCTGCGGCGCAGAAGCTCGCCGTCATCACCGAAAACTCGCCATACTATTCGGGCGCCGACAACCCCTGGGGCAGACCGATCATCCCGATGGAGATGCTGAGCGTGCTGTTCCAGTATCGCTCGAAGGACGATCCGCTGCCGGCCAAGGGGCCGGCCGTCGGCTTGTTCGCCGACCAGGAGATCCGGCTGATAAAGGGCCCGCTTTTCGTCGACGAGGACTACGAGGTCGAGCGCGAGGTGGTCGCGCTCTCCGGCAGCCGCCGCACCGAAAGCGCGTGGGCCAGGACGCGTGTGTTCGACAAGGCGAATACGGTGGTCGCCACCATGCTGCTGAACATGGCGACGATGAAGGACTCCTATGCGCCGTACGAGGAAGAGTATCGGCAGCTGTATGGGGCGTAGGAGCGATGGCTGCACCCTCTCCCCTTGTGGGCCTGTTGCGTAATCCGCCAGTTGTGATTCCCTAGGTCAAAGCCTTGGAGGTATCGATGGCGGTGAAGCGGACAGGACAGCCGAGCTTTGTGGAAGCGCTGATGCCGAAGGGCGCCGGCGCCAATGCGGCGCTGGATCGGTTGGCTGGCCTGGTCAAGTGGTACCGGTTCGAGAAGCTGATCGGCCATTTGCGGGATGAAGGGAGCCCCGGTCGTCCAGGCTATCCGGTGCTTGTGCTGTTTCGCGCGGTGCTGCTGCAGTCGCTCTACGGTCTTTCGGAGCGCGAACTGGAG
>NZ_PTFE01000133.1:0-16575 GCF_002936975.1 Bradyrhizobium sp. AC87j1 | reverse complement strand
CGGGATCGTCCAGCGCAAGCCGAAGCTCGCATTACCGACGCTCGACCGGTGGGTAGTCGAGTTCCAGGACTGGCTGCGGCAGCATCGCGGCGTCACAGAGCTGACAATAGATCGACATGGTCGCATGTTCATGCGGCAGCTCCCGGCGCTTGGCTGTGTTTTCGGCGTGGGGTCTCGACCTTGATCGGCGTGGGATCCGATCAATCAGATTCAATACAATCAGTGACTTGAAGGGGTCCCGAAGACGCCGATGGGGGTCACCTTTCAGTCAGCATTCACAGTGGGGATGGCCGAGTTCGTCGGGTGACTACGCCGAAGAGCTTGAACCGACCATTCAACCGAATCCCATAGTGTGGCGGTTTTGCCGACCACGAACAGAAGCAAGGTACCCGCGGCAGCGCCCTTAAGGGATTGACAGAAGCATACCGAATACAGAAGCAGATCATCGGGATTTTGAAGGAGCACGAAGCTGGCGTTTCGGTCGCCGATCTGTGCCGCAAGCATGGCGTCAGTGACGCCAGCATCTACAAATGGAAGGCGAAATTCGGCGGGATGGAGGCGTCGGACGCCAAGCGGCTGAAGACCCTGGAGGACGAGAACACGCGGCTGAAGCGGCTCTTGGCCGACGCCATGCTGGACAACGCGGCCTTAAAGGACCTGTTGGGAAAGAATGTATGGTCCGCCCCGTCCGTGCAAGGGTTCGTAACAGCAAAAATGACGCTTCCAGTTGCATAAATGTATCCGGCCTCTCGCGAGTGGACTGCTGTTGCAGCCAGGCCATGATGAGATCCGCGCACGCCGTTCCCAATAAACGGTTCGGGCACGAAGCCCGCTTTTTTGCACAGGGCTTACGGCATGTTGATCGTTGATCCACTGTTTCGTCATCGCTGTTCCCGAGCCTTGCAATCGAAGCCAGAAGCGTCAGGTGAAAGCGGGAACCTCTGCGTTCGTAGAGAGCCCCAGGCTTGTTCAAGACCACCCAGACAATGCGGGCCATCTTGGCGGCTAGAGCGACAACGGCCTTGTTCGGATGCATCCGAGCCTGGAGCCCGTCGAGCCAGCTTCCGAGGCGATCGCGCCTCCGGTCCAAATGCCGGAAGCAGGATCGCGCGCCATACACTAAAAGCTTTCTCACATAACGGTTGCCGCGTTTGCTGACGCCAAGCAACGTCTGTGTTCCGCCCGTCGAGTATTGCCTGGGCACTAACCCCAGCCAGGCAGCAAGGTTGCGGGCCTTGCGAAACTGCAGCCCATCACCGATCGCGGCAAGTACAGCGGTCGCACCCAATGCGCCGATACCAGGGATTGTCATCAGTCGGCGCGCGACGTCCTCTCGATCGGCGACCGCTTCGATCTCCTGTGTCACCTCGCGGATCCGTTCTTCGAGGCGGCGGAGATCAGCGAAGAGATCGCCCACCAGGCGACGCATCACTGGTGACAAATCGTTTCCTTCGTCATTCAAAGCGCGCGGCAACTCGAGTTTGAATATTCCGGCACCCTGACGCAAAGATACGCCGTACTCGAAGCAGAAAGCCCGCGTCTGACAAATCAGGCGTGTCCTCGAGCCGACCATCTGCTCACGGATTCGATGCAGCGCTTGAAGATCGCTTGGTCCTCCTCTCACGGCGACGAAGCGCATTGTCGGTCGCGTTGCGGCCTCAGCGATCGCCTCGGCGTCGATGATATCGTTCTTGTTTGACTTCACGTAGGGCTTCACGAATTGCGCGGGGATCAGGCGCACCTTGTGACCTAGTGCCTTTATCTTCCGGGCGAGCCACTGTGAACCGGCGCAGGATTCCATGCCAACTATGCTTGGTTGTGCGCGAGCAAAGAACTGAAGAAGGGTCTCCCGTCGAAAGCGAACTTTCTGAACCGGTGTGCCGTCGCAGCTTAGGCCAACGACGTGGAACAGGTTCTTGCCAATGTCGATTCAGACAGCCGCAGGTCGCGGCAAATTGCGATGGACCATGATACTCTCCTCTTTTGATCTGAGCTTCCTATAATGAGGGAGGAGGACGGGGCGAACCATCCTATTAATGGTGATGCCCGCTGCCAAGCGGAAAGCTGTCGCCCATCTCGTGGACGTCTACGGAATGAGAACGGCGGCCGTGTAAGCCATCGGCTGCTGCCGCATGACGATGAGATACAAGGCGACCCGCGGGGATGATGCCGGCCTTCGCCAGCGCATGAGGGTGATCGCCCAGAAACGTCGCCGTTTCGGTTATCGACGCCTGCACGTGCTGCTCAAGCGGGAGGGTTACCAATCCCATTGAAAGCACCTTCGCTACCGTGCGCCACCGCACGATCCGATCGAAGGGTTGCCTGTCCAACAGGACGGCGCTCGCGATGGTCTTCAAACTGCTTGAGGCCGCGCAGAAAAGCTGGCGCCGTCTCGATGGCCACAACCAGTTGCCAAAACTCGTTATCGGTGTGACATTCAACGATGGGATCGAGATCATCGCCAAACCGGCTGACCGTCAGCCCACAACCGCCGCCGCCTGACCGGCCTGGCCGTCACCAAAATTTGGCGATAGCTCGGAACGAAGGAATGCCGAAAGCCGGGTGAGTGCGACCGGCAGGTCCCGTTCGAGCACGGCATCCTCAAGACACAGCACGGCGGACCGGAGACCAGGTACGCGCTTGGCGCCGAGCAACGCATCGGCCAGATCCTCGCGGGTGCAGGGCATATGCGCCAAGGGCGAGGGCGGAAACCCGGCTCATGCGTCGTCGCCCAGGCTACGGATAATTGCGACCGCGCGATACTGCGATTCCCCGCCCAGCGTATCGACCGGAATGGCATGCGCGGCGGCGAGATGGAGCAAGTGCCCCACATCGGCGTCCTCGAAATCGCGAACCAGCAGCCGTTCCGGCACCCGCCGCAGCAGGGCGCGCGTCGCTTCGGCTATGCCGGGCTTGATCCGGTTGCGGTCACGCGTTCCGCTTTCCGCCAGCAACTGCCGCATCATCGCCTCGCATTCCTGTTTCAGCGCCGCTCGGTGGGCGCCGTGCCCGTCTACCGGTTGCGGTATCGCCGCAGCGGCCAACGGCGCGATCGTGTCCACGAAGGCACGTGAGAGATCAGCACCGGCATATTGCGGGTAGGTGACACAGGCGTGGAAATCGCCAGGCCCCACCAACGCGGCGTTGAGGATCGAGCGACTGACCAGGCCCGAAACGATGCCGTTCAGCAAGCCCGAGGCGATCAGATAATCATCCGCCGTCGCGGCGATGTCTGCCTGTCCTGCAGGGTCAGCAATCACGGCTAAGTCCGGTGTGAAGCCGAATGGCGCATTGGCCAGGGCCGCGCGAAGTTCGCCGGCAATCGCGCCCTTGCCGGTCCAGCCATCGACAAACACCGCGTCGCGCGGATTGTGCCGGCCGGCGATATGCGCGAGCGCGACGCGGTCGACACCCCGATCGCGGATAATGCTGATTGAATAATGGGCTGCGCGATGTCCGTGCGCCCGCAAGGTCCGCGCGAGCAAGACGCCGATCGGCGTCCCCGCACGCGCCAGCGAGACGATTATCAGCTCGCGCCCCGGCCTGCGTGCGGCGAGCTGCGCAGCGAGGGTGGCGACATCCTGCGCCAGGCGGGCACCGTTCCGCGCAAGCGCGGCGTGATAGAGGGATAGATAGCTGTCGTCCGGCACCCTCTCCGGCGCGATCATCTCCGAATAGTGGTGGCGGCCGGACTGGATCGCCGCTTCCTTTTCCGCGACGGAAGTTGGGGCCATTACCACTGGCTTGAGCAGGAAGGTGACGTCGGCCGGGTCGTAGCTGCCCGAGAACGCGGGCGCGACCTCAGTCCGCATGGAACATGCCGCCGGCCAGCTGCGAACGGGTGGGCATCATGGCGAAATCGCAAAGGCCCATGAAGGGCGCATCGGTGCGGCTGTCGCCGATGCCGATCACCGGCGCATCAGGGAAGCGTGCGCGGAGGCCGGGTAGGATATATGCCACCGCATGGGCCTTGCCGAGATAGGGTGGCGTCAGCGCCACGTTGTTGCCGTTGCGGTGGTCCGTCCAGCCCTTGGGCAAGGACGGCACGGCAGCGTCGACCACCGCAAAAAGTGCCGCGGCATCCGCATCTTCATGCTTGGCCAAGGTGTAGAGCGGCAGCGCGTCCTCGACTAGCACACGGGCGTTGACCGCGATGCCGCGGTCGCGCGCCATGCGCCTGATCGCCTCCGCCAGGCCAGCAAGCTGCGACGCGAAGGGCGCGGCGCGGTCGGCGATCGTCGCAGCCCACTCCATGTCGACCTGACCGCTGTCATCCAGCACGACGCCGCCATGCGCGCACACCGCTGCGCGGAATGGAATGCGCGCCCGCCGCAATGCGTCCAGGCTGCGGGCGGTGACGGGGACGAGATGCGTCGTATCGGCCAGCCATTCCAGGAACTGCATCTGCCGCGGGGTCGCATAGCTCAGCGGCGATCCGTCGCGCGCGAAGCCCAGCGGCGTCAACCGGTCGGCCGGCAAATCGGGCGGGCATTTGCGCAGCGTCTGGAACAGCGTGTCGTCCAGATCGACGAGGGCGATGGTACGGGTCATGCCGTCCAGCCGATCAGTTCGGCACGGAGAGCGGCAATCAGCCCGGGGTCGATTGTCGCCGCGCCGGTCTCATGCGCGATCCAGTTCGCGCGTCCATCGGCCCGGTCGGCATTGTAGAGGTAATTGGGCACGCCCGTTCCATAATTGTCGGCGAAGCGGAGCTTGGTCGCCATCGCGGCACCGGGGAGTGCGGGGCTTCGGCTGGTCGCCTGCACGACGACATCATGCCCTTCGTCTGCGAGGCGTTCCGCCAGCAGGAAGGGGGGATAGGTGAACTCGCCGGTTCCGATGATCCGCAGTGGGCCGAGGATCTCGGGCACAGCGGTATCTGGTTCGGGCACGACGGGCCGGTCGAGTCCCAGCCGACCGAAATTGCGATGCGTCGCCATGCGCCCGAGTGAAGCGGCAGCGGTATCGAACGCGCTGTTGAGCACCGTCGTCGTCTCCTGCGTCCACTCCATGCGTCCGCGCAGCAGCGCCGCGATGCACGTGGGACGCGGCATGCGTGCTTGCCACGCCTTGCCGGCCGACCAGTCGGTCAGCGTCGCTACCGCCATCGCTTCGATCAGCGGCCAAGCAGTGGCGAGCGCCTGGGCGAGGTTGCAAAGGGTCGTTCCTGTCGAGATCTCGTCGTCGACCAATACCAGGGATCGCGGCTCCGGAAGCGCCGGCCTGTAGATCAGATGCGCGGAGGCATGGCTGTGCGGTTCTTCGAAGCGGCACAGCAACGGATGATCCAGTTGCTGTCGCGTCGAATGCAGGAAATGGATGTCGACCCGGCCCGATGCGAGGCGAAATTCCTCGTGCACCGTCTGGGCAAGGCACACGGCGGTCTCGGCCAGGCCGACGACGAGCACCGGCCCCGGCAGATCGTTAGGAAGCCGCGCCGCGAGATCGCGGGCGCTCTGCCGCATCATCTGCGGCGTGGCGGGCAAATAGCGCCCTAGGACGCGGGATACGACCAGGAACCCCCGCCGCGGATTTTCGCGCGCCGCAAACGCGCAAAGGCTATCCAGCGGCCAGGCCGCCTTGTCCACGGCGATATCGAGCCGGCCCGTAGCCAACTGGATCGACTGGGTCTTGTCGGCGGCGGTCAACATTCGCAGGTGACGCGAGCGATCATGTCGCGGGCTCGGCGGACCACGTCTGCGCGGCCAAGCAGCCGCGCTTCGTGCGCCATCTGCGGCTCAATGCCAAACGAATCGAGGAAGCTGAGCATCAAGTACGCTCCACAGTGCTTGAGCGATAGCTCGCGATCCCTACAACGGCGATTGCAGGGTTTGCTACGGGTACTAATGCGCGTTCTCTCCGGCAGGGATCTGGGACCTAACTAGCAATGAGTGTGCCACCAGAGAATTTGCGCAGTGAATGCTTCAATAGAGATAGAAAGGTGTGCCTCGCCGGTGCTGGGTCCAGAGGCTCAGCGTCGAGTTGCGGACGTTGTGTGATCGACCTGGCACTGGCACAGATGAATACGACGACACCGGCATCAACTTGCTGCGCGACCAGTCTAAGACAACCGGTTATATGCGAGCTAATAGGATCGAGCACTTTCAACTGCAGCACACGGCGCTCGCATCATGCCGTTCCAGAACCTACGACCCGCCATGTGCTGCCTTTCGAGTAATCCCAACTGATTGAGCTAGCCTGAGAATGTTGGCAGTCGCACGCGGTTGTCAGCTTTGCGTCCATTGTCGTCGACCCGACGCTCGCCATCCCTGCAGGATCAGCATTTTCGGTCCGGCACGCCGGTTGCTCTGTTTCTGGCACCTTTACCCACCAGCGTATGGACTGGGTGCGGCGGCAAAGGACCAGGACCTTACAGGCCGGCGCGTTGCTCCAGTGGAATGATGTGCCGTCGACCCAGATGCAGTGGAGGATGACAGCGACCTTGCGGGCGATCGCGACCTTCGCCTTTTTCATGCCGATCCGCTTCGCAAGTTTCATTCCCAAGCTTTGAGGGAGGACCATTTCTTTGTTCGATAAAGCAGAAACGGTCGCTGCCTCGTAAAGGCACTGACCTTGCCCCCGCGCGCAATCCGGCTTGAAGTTCGTAGGAGAGGTTCGCTGCTTCGGTGAGGGCGATGCGTCGGTGACCTGTTACGAGGCCAGACCCGACTCGCTATCGCCTTATCGCCTGATCCGCTCACCGGCCATGACAGCGTTGGCGCCATCGCTCCGTCCAAGGAACCCGGACGATCAGGTGAAGACCAACCGCGAGGACGACCTTTTCCTCGCCCGACGCTTGAACCTGACGTCACGTCACGTTGTATGAAGATTGCCTCTGGCTCAATTCGGCGCTGCGCGCGTCGGTCCACGCATGCAGCCAGACCACCTTCAACAATTAAGAGGTTCAAGCGATGCTATTCTTCTTTTTGCTATCGATCGCTTTCGCTATCATCGGCACAATTTACGCCGTGAGCGCATGGCTTTCCCGCCGCCGGCGCAGCCGCAACTTACTCTTCGTTCGCCCCACACACACGTCTAAGCGGAGAGCGTTTTAAACAATCAAGCAAAGTACTTCGTTGCGATACTCTCGATAAGTCAAATTGCCATCGATGACGAGCTATGACGGATTTTGGGTGACGCGGTCCGATCAGGCGGCGCGGACTTCAGCGGTCGGAATGACTTCGATTCCGTCCGCAAACTTTACCCCGGATATCACCTTCGGCAACTGATTTGTGCCCTTCAACCGTCGCCAAGTTTTAGATGCGGCGCCGACGAGCTTGAAGACCATCAACTTTGCTGTGTGTGGCGATAACGCTCCCTTCGTTCGCACAGTCCGGTGCCTGACCGTGGCGCCTGACCGTGGCAAAGACGCTCTCGATTGGATTCGACGTGCGCAGATGCGACCAGTGCTCGGCAGGGAAGTCATAAAACGCCAACATAGCCGAGCGATCCTTGATCAGGCATTCAACGGCCGGCTGGTATTTGACGCCGTACTTCTCGACAAAGATATCAATCGCCTGTTTCAGCGGCCGCCGGGTTCGGCGCTAGGTAGATGTCACGCAGATCACTCTTTATTGCCGGCTGCACGGACTTGGCGACCTTGTCGAGCACGTTGTTCACCTTGTGCAGCCAACATCGCTGATGTTGCGTGCCGGGGAAGATTTCATCGAGCGCCCGCCAGAAGCCGAGAGCGCCGTCGCCGACAGCAAGCTGAGGCCCGATCTGCAAGCCGCGCTTGCGCAGATCGATCAGCAATTCTCGCCAACTTTGTGCGCTCTCGCGTACCCCGACCTGGAAGCCGATGAGTTCCTTCTTTCCTTCAGGCGTGGCGCCTATCAACACCAGGATGCATTCGGCATGGTCCTCCATGCGAGCCTGCAGATAGACGCCGCCCAGATATAGACCTACCGCCGCGCCGACAGGTCGCGCTTTTGCCAACGTTCGTTCGACGCGCAGACCACCGCGCTGCTCTGCGCTGTTAGCAACTAGCGCCAATGCGCAATCTGATGAAGGGCGGCGAAAGTAATAATTTCCCAAGAGGCTTGAAGCGCACGTAGCGTGAGGTTGTACGGTCAAAGGGAGTTGGGAACGATCTGTCATCGAAGCAGCATGACCCCCGATGCGGCTTCGACCGTGCAAGCAGCGAGAACGAGCCATTGAGCGACGATTTCCATCTTGAGGAGAGGACCATCGAGGCGGTACGGCGATATCGTGACGCGCTAGCCGCTGCCGCGAATTCTGAAAAGGCGCAAGCACGCACACATCGAGCGCTCATGAGCATGCTCCCAGACCTAGAGCGCGCAGTACTCGAGGATCGACCTCAATCAACCAGGAAAAAGCTCTTTAATGCTGGCGCAAGGGCGGTCACTCAATTAAATGAGGCGCGACAGCTCTTCAACGAGGCGACTGCGACGCTAGAGGGAGCTCGCCAGGCCCTGGCCGCTCTGGAGCAGCAGCTCGGATACATTCCAGATGTACCGGCGAAAGGAAGTCGAGTACGGTGATCTGACCGACCACGCTCATCAACTGACGGCGAAAATCGTTTGCGGGTACGGGCCGTGAGATCGGCACAGCCTCGCGACGCGAAGTGGGGTCACCTGCGGTGGCGGGATAGTGCGCCGAATTCGCTGGTCGACCACCAATGCGGCCGCTGTTGATCTGCTCGGGCCTCCTGAGGCGCACAACGATGCTCCGCGCTGCCGGGTCTGGGGCTCGCCGCCCTGCGCGTATTACCTCATAACGTAATCCGGGGGTGGGTGATATCTGCAGGAGAGACGTCGGGCTCGGCGTGCCGGACGAACTGTCCAAGATTAAGCAATTGATTACGCTAGACAATACTATTTCGCATAACATAGATTATGGAATATATTCTTATTCTCCGAACTTTGAAGTCCGCTGGTCAGCTAGGTTTGTTACGACGCAGTGGCTTGTCTTCGCCGGATAGCGTCGCGTTGGCGTAGGCTTCGTTTCCGCATGCGTCGAACTGAAGCGATCGAAGGCATCGGTGGTGCAGGTGCGGGCCGCACCTCCATGATCTCGAGAACCGCGCGTCCTTTATCAGTAACACGCCAGCCGCCGTTCATCCGCTCGATGAGACCTTGGGAGAAGATATCCAGGTCAGGCACGCGGGCTGCCAATCGCTTCGTGCGCTCGGCCCAGTCCCGTCCGCTGGTCGCCAAAATCGCCATATCGCGCTTGATGTCCTCCATGACGGCGAATCCGTCTGGATAGCTGACCAGCACCTTGAGAACTGTCACCTGGAAGTTCACCGCCCCACCCGTACGCGGCTTCCGCGAACTTACTTCCTCTATATCTTAGGGGCATTTGAGAACCCCTGTCGACTCACGACATTTCCGCTTGGTCGGCTTGTCTCGCGCGGAGCACTATCGCGACGATGAACGATGCTGCCGTGCAGGCTTCTGGAAACGGCGCGATCGCGAGGACTACATCCAACAGCGACTTAAGAACGCCTGGTTCTTGATAGGAGAACCGGATCACGCCTATGGCGGCTTTCTTTTTCAAGACCCGGGCAGTCGCCCATCCGAGATCCGGGCCTTGGCGCATCGTCCGCCTCCCTGTGGAGAAGTGTAAGTTGGAGCTTTCAAAACAACCGACGATTTGCACAGAGCCATGTGGTGCCTAGGCGCTGGCTGCATGTGAGCGAGACTGTGCGGCGGATACGTATCGATTCTCCTGCTCCGAGAGACCAAGATGTCCACGCAATGTTGAAGCCTCATATTCGGTGCGGAAAAGGCTGCGCTTCTGCAACAACGGCACGACTTCCTCTACAAATACCTTCAATTGGCCCGGCAACGCCTCACCCAGCATAAAGCCGTCAACGGCACCCGCCTCGAACCAGTGTTGGATCTTGTCGGCAACCTCTTCGGGAGTTCCCTCAAAACTGTCGGTCGGCCTGCCGTATCGTTCGGCTACTTGACGTAAGGTGAGATTTTCGCGCTTCGCCACTTCGGCGACCTCGATCACCGTGCCCCGCGCGCTGTTCAACCATTCTGGTTTCAAATCAGAGGGAAAGAGCTCATCGAGCGGGTGTTTAGAAAAATCATAATCATGGAAGTATTGCCCCAAAGCAGACAGCACACTCTCGATCGGATTGAGGGCGTTACGCTCGCGGCTCAGACGTTGAACTTCTTCACGGGTTGAGCCTACGACCGTGCTCATCCCGCCGAAAACATAGAGCTTGTCCGGGTCTCGGCCAGCAGCTGCAGCGCGCCGTCGGAGGTCTGCCCGGTATTCGAATGACTTCTGCAAATCCTTTAGCACACTGAATATCGCATCAGCATGACGACCCGCAAAGTCGCGGCCGTCATTCGAAATACCAGCCTGAAAAATGGTAGGGTGACCTTGCGGCGTACGGTCGATATTCAGCGGCCCGCGCACCTTGAGGAATTCGCCGGCATGATTCAGCGTATGGAGCTTGGATGGATCGAGAAAGATCCCTCCTTCCTTATCGCCCACGATAGCTCCAGGCTCATAGCTGTCCCAAAGGCCGCGCGCGACCTCAAGGAACTCGGCTGCCAGACGGTAGCGATCAGGGTGAGCTAAATGTTTGTCGTGGCCGAAATTTGCAGCGGTTCCTTCCAGCCAGGAGGTGACAACATTCCATCCGGCACGACCACCGCTCAGCTTATCCAGCGAGGCGAGCTGCCGCGCCAGATTGAACGGTTCGGTGTAACTCACGCTAAACGTGCCCACGAGGCCGATCTTCTCGGTGACCATGGCTAGGGCCGAAAGGATGGTCGCGGGCTCAAACCGGCTCAAATATTGAGGCATCGATTTTTCGTCGATTTGCAGGCTGTCGGCAACGAAAAGAAAATCGAACTTGCCCTTCTCCGCCAGCTTCGCCTGCTGTGCATACAAGTCGATGTTGGTGCTGCCATCGATCACAGCCTCAGGATGACGCCAGGTCGCCCATCCACGACCAACACCATGCAACATAAAACTAAGCTTCAGACCACTCGCCAGGGACATCTCATATCTCCTTGAATTACCTTTGAATATCGCGTGATAATTTGGATGGTTCGTTGGTAGGCATTGCCTTGCTGGCCAACGTTGTGCCTTTCGCCGAGGCGAGCAGCGCATGCGTGTAAGGATGCTTGGGAAAGTCCAGCACCTTGGCGGCGGGACCGCATTCAAGAAGCTCGCCGCGGTACATCACGGCAATGCGGTCGGCGAAATACTCTACCACTCCCACGTCGTGGGTGATGAAAAGAAACGCCAGACCGCGCCTTTCCTGCAGATCCGAGAGTAGGTTCAAAATCTGAGCCTGCACCGACAAGTCAAGCGCAGACACGGCCTCGTCACAGATTAGAAGCGATGGCGAACACGCCAGCGCCCGCGCGATGCTGACGCGCTGACGCTGACCACCCGACAGCTCATGAGGGTAACGGTCGAGCAAGGCGGTCGACAAACCCACATCGTCAAGTAACTGCTTTGGCGTCGCTTTATCGCAATCGCCGCGAAGAGCGCTGAGCGGCTCCGACAGTATTCGTTTCACCGTGAAACGCGGATCAAAAGCTGCAGCGATATCCTGGAACACCATGCCCAATTGTCGGCGTTGCGCGGGCATGCGATTCCGCGCCGCAGGCGCCAGCAGCTCGCCATTGAGCGCGATCCGTCCCCCACGCGGCCGGATCATCCCCATAAGAGCGCGCGCCAAAGTCGATTTCCCTGACCCCGATTCACCGATGATCGTCAGGACTTCCCGCGACTCAAGCTGGAACGAAACCTGACGCACGATGTGCGCTTGCCCGTGCTGTCCTTCGAGCACGACGTCCAGCCCCTCGACGGAAAGCAGCGGTGACTGCGGATTCATGACACCCGCCCATCTGTTTCCGCCCGACGCTCGGCAACGACGTGACAAGCAACGGCTCCATCCTGCAATTCAATGACTGGCGGACTGTCATCTGCACAACGTGCGCGCACCTCGGAGCAACGCGAAGCAAAAGCACATCCTTGATGGGCGGCGCCGAGCTCTGGGGGGGCGCCAGCGAGTTCGCGCAAGCGCTGTCGGTGACCGTTCGCAGAACGGCGCTGCGGGCGAGATTCGACCAGCGCTCGGCTATAGGGGTGCAACAGGGAATGAGGAATGGAGGATGCGTCACGTTCCTCGACCCTTGTTCCTGCGTACATGACCAGAACCCGATCCGCCCACTGCGCCACCAACTCGAGGTCGTGCGTAATGAGTAGCATCGCCATACCCGTGCGGACCTGAATGTCGCGCAGAAGTAAACGAATCTCGTGCTGCACCGTGGCATCGAGAGCTGTTGTTGGTTCATCCGCGATCAGCACGTCCGGTTGATTGGCAATAGCCATCGCGATTAAGACCCGCTGCCGCATGCCACCGAAAAGCTGATGGGGATATACGTCGAGCATGTACGCTGGTGCGGGTAACCGAACCTGCGCTAGCAGCGTTGAGGCTTCAGCGCGGGCCGCGCTCCGGCCGATATCGCGATGCGCAAGTATGGCGTCGTTCAGGTGTTCACCGATTGTCAGCACTGGGTTAAGAGCCGAGCTCGGATCCTGGAAAATGATGCTAATGCGATTGCCTCGCAAAGCGCGGGCTTCACGCTCCGGCAATCCGGACAATGGGCGGCCCAGCAATTCAGTGCTGCCCGCAACGATCCGTGCCGTTACCGGCAACAGTCCGACCAGCGACAATGCCGTGACCGACTTACCGCAACCGGATTTTCCGACGATCGCCAGCGTCTCCCCGGCCGCTACACTGAGATCAATGCCCCGAACAACCTCCGCCCAGTCGCGGCCACGCCGGAAAGCCACCCGCAGATCGCGTGCGGCGAGAACAACATCGGTCATCGGCGCCGCCTTGGATCGAGAGCCTTGTTCAATCCATCACCCAACAGGTTCAGACTGAGCACGGTGATCAGAATTGCAGAGCCCGGAAGCAACGTCAGTGACGGCGCGGTACGAATAATGTCGCGACCGTCGCCGATCATGCTTCCCCATGACACGAGATCTGGATCACCCAGGCCAAGGAAGGAAAGTCCGGATTCGCCAAGAATCGCGACAGCAGCGAGAATGGAGCCGTTCGCGATCACTGCCGGCAACACGTTCGGCATCAGGTGAGTCAGAATGATGCGGACGTCGCCGACATTCATGGCCGGAGCAGCGCGTACGAAATCGAGTTCGCGCAACATCAATGTCTGCGATCGAACCAGCCGCGCGACGCCAGGCCAACTCGTCAAAGCGATGGCCAGGATGATATGACTTATCGAGGCTCCAAGGATTGCAACGACGAACAGCGCAAGCAGGAAATGCGGGATGGTCTGGAACAGCTCGCAAAACCCCATTAGCACCGTATCGACCCAGCCTCGCGCATACCCGGCGATCAAGCCCAGCGACATTCCGATCACGGTTGCGCATCCAGCGGACAGCGCTCCGAGGACCAACGAGGTTCGAGCGCCATAGGCGATACCGGCAGCGACATCTCGGCCCAGCCCATCCGTACCGAGTGGAAAACTTCGATCGGTACCAAACGCCACCATTGAGGGTCCTATCATGTCGCGGGGATCGGCCGGATAGAGCAAGGGCGCAGCAAGGGCCACGGCCACAAGGCCGGTCAAAAGTGCACAACCAAGCGTCAGCGCCGGATTATTCGCTAAGGTCCGCAGCGCAGTCATTGCACACCAATCCGCGGGTCGAGCCATGAATACAGCAGGTCCACTATTAAATTGACTGAGAGCACAGCGACGGCCGCGCAAAGCACGACGCCGCTCAAAAGATTATAGTCGCGCTGAAACACTGCTTCGAACGCCAGACGACCGAGGCCTGGCCAGGCAAATGCGACTTCAACGAGACCGCTCCACCCAACAGCGTTCCGGCCTGCAAACCTATAATCGTGACCACCGGTAGCAATGCGTTGCGTAAAATATAGCGGCGCGCCACCCGCAGTGGTGGAAGTCCCGCTGCGCGCGCGGTGCGGACAAAGTCGAGCCCGCGCACCTCCAGCATCGCAGTGCGCGTCACACGGAAGTATACCGAAGCGAAGAACAGCGAGAGCGTGATAGCCGGCAGCGACAAATGCGAGAACAAGCCGAGCAAAGCGCCTAACGCCGTCCCGGGAGGAATGGTATCGACGAGCCCGCCCACCGGGAACCAATGCAGCTTGACGCTGAAAACAATAATAAAAGCCAGACCAAGCAAAAAGCTTGGTGTTGCATAGAGACAAATCGCAATTGACGACAACAGCCGATCGACAATCTTTCCGGGACGTAGCGCGGCGAAGAAGCCTCCGCACACGCCGAACGTCACCGCTAAAAATAGCGCAGTGCCGCTAAGCAACAGAGTCGCCGGCAGCCGCTTGCTGATTAGTCCCAGCACACTATCGTGGGCGCTATAGGAGTACCCCAGATGATGGGCTGCGTGCGAGACGCACTACGTCCGAGGCCCGGATCGCCCGAAAAAATGATGGTCACCGACCGCCGATGCCCCTCTGCTACCGCGGTTGTGTAACTCTGTAGGCCGACTCCGTTCGAGAAGAGAGTGACTATCTAGTCGCGCTTTGCGCCATGATCTCCTCGACCGGGTTCGGAAAAGCCATCGCGCTTCGCATGGATCTGACCCAGATTGTCATTCCAACCACCTATGCCGGTTCGGGGATGACTCCGATCATCGGCGAGACCGAAGGCGGCAGAAAGATCACGCAACGGACGCTGAAAGTGCTTCCGGAGATCGTCATTTATGACGTTGAGCTCACCTTCACTTTGCCATTAAGGCTGACGGTGACGTCGGGCACCAATGCCATAGCGCACGCCGTCGAGGCGCTATACGCGCAGGACCGCAATCCAGTCATCTCCATGATGACCGAGCAGGCGATCGCCGCGATGGGGCGCGCGCTTCCTGCAATTGTCGCCAATCCGATCCACAGGGTTCGGCAGGCGCCGCAGATCCCTCCCCCGCAAGAAACAGGGACGTCGACGCCCATGGCCTCTAGCGTTGCAAGCAAGCCAACGTCAGGTGTTACGATCGCCGCCTTGTTGCTGGCCCTCAGCACCACCTCATAGGGGGCACGTCGCTCTGGACGCTCCGCTTCGGCGGCGTGAACATCTCGATGTGCTTTCGCTCGTCCGGCCATGCGCCGACAGCTTCTTCGAAGGCTTCGAGCATTGCCGGCACGCGCTGCGGGCCTATTCACCCGACCCTACCGGCCGGGTGGCGCGAGTCTCCAAAATGGAAGGCCACCGTGGCAACGAACGCCCTGTGCAGAAATCGGCGCCCGAGGCTTCGCCTGGAATCTTTATTGGAGCATCGCAACCGTCCAAGTTCGTGCTGTTACTCCGGATGATCGGCGGCGCTACTAACCGATTACCTTTGTTCGCAATCGCGGGAGAAACATTCAGCGTGTACACAGTCGCCGTTAGTTGCAGAGACGCATCCGGTGCGACATGCTACCTTTGGTTGGTTGAGCAAAAGGGGTAGATTTTGAAGATCAAATCGATTGCGATCAGAAATTTCCGTTCATTTAAGGATACGACTGTCGACTTGGATGACTACACCGCATTTGTTGGCCCGAACGGCGCTGGAAAGTCCACGGTCCTGTGCGCACTGAATATCTTCTTCCGACAAACGGAGGAGGCACCCACAAATCTAATCGAGCTTGACGTCGAGGACTTTCATAACGGCAACGTCAAGGAGCCGGTTGAGATTACGCTGACCTTTCACGATCTCGAGCCAGACGCTCAAACCGATTTTGCCGAATACTATCGATCCGGCATGTTAATCGTTTCCGCAGTAGCCGAGTTCAACGAAGCCTCTCGGAAGGCACCTGTGCGGCAGTTCGCCAAACGCAGTGCAATGAAGGAGTTCGGTGATTTCTTCCGGCGATTTAACGATGGCGCGCCCGCGGGTGAGCTCGCCGGGATCTACGAGGAAATCCAAAACAGCCATCCGGAATTTGGGCTCCCCAAGAAGGGTACGAAAGAAGCCAACCGCCAAGCCCTCAGATCTTATGAGGAGGATCATCCAGAGCGTTGCGTTCTGATCGATAGTGAAGATCAGTTCTACGGGTTCAGCAAGGGTGGTGATCGGCTATCCCGCTATGTTCAGTGGGTCTACGTTCCAGCGGTCAAAGACGCGACCAAAGAGAACGTCGAGGGCCGCAACACTGCTCTGGGCAAGCTACTAGCTAGGACAGTTCGGTCGAAGGTCAACTTTGAGAGTGAAATTGCAGCTCTCAGAGACGCGACGCTCGGTTCATACAAGAAGATCATCCAGCAGCAGCAGACTGCACTAGACGACCTTTCGAAGACTTTGACCGCGAAACTGGGAGAATGGGCTCATCCGCAGGCCGCAGCTCGGCTGGAGTGGACCGAGGACCCGCTTAAATCAGTACAGATCGCCGACCCGATGGCGCGGCTGTTTGCAAGCGAGGGTGCCTTTTCAGGCGATTTGGCGCGGTTCGGGCATGGGCTTTGACCTGCCACTGAATTTTCATCCAGCGGCAGTTAGAGTCTCGAGGTTTTGTACGCCAAGTGGCGCGGGTGGAGCAACGGACGATCGGCGGAGCTGGTCGGGGTTGCGCAGCCGATCGTCCGTTGC
>NZ_PTFE01000132.1:0-16731 GCF_002936975.1 Bradyrhizobium sp. AC87j1 | reverse complement strand
GCTCCGGCAGTGCGCGCAGCGTTTCGACCTCCTCCGGCGCAAAGAAGCGAAGCGCGGTGGACAGCGGCGCCACCCGCCGCGACACGGTTTCGACGTCGACACCGACGGACTCATGCCTCGACACGACGCAGGCGACGCAGCCGTCGGCGTGAGACAGGCTGAAATGCAGCGCGCTCGAGGTCGCGGGCGCTGCGACAAACGGCCGCCCATAGCGGCCGGCTGCAAAGGACCAGTCGGATGGCGCGACGTTGGAGGCGATCTGCGACAGCGCCAAGCGCAGCATCGCATGCGCGAAAATATACTGCCGCCGATGCCGCTCGAACATGAAGCGATCGGCCCGGACGCGTTCGTCGACCGAGAGCAGCCGTCGGCACGCCTCGACCGCGCCCGGCGCGTCGATGGACTCGATCAGTCCGACAAAGAGTTCAATTCTGTCGTCCGCCATCAATTGGGCCTTTTGCGTCAGGCCGAGGGCAGATCCCCGGTCCCGACGGAAGAAACAACTGAGCAAGAATCAATCAAGCGGACCGCTTCTAGCGGTCCACCCGGGCGAATTCTTGTCGATTTGCAGGCCGGTTTACAGGCGCAAGCTTGTGCGAGACCCCAACTCGACACGCGAGCGGCCCATCCCCGAAAAGCGAAGCCTGAAGATTCGTACGGCGTCCCGGCCGACGAATCTTACCTCTTCTTCTTCTTGGCTTTCTTCGAGCCGCCAAGCACCGAAAGGCTGGCGTCGACGTCCTTCAGCGCGGACTGGAGCTTCTTCTTCTCGGCACCGAGTAGCTTCTGGAGGGCCTTGCGGTCCTTGTCGCTCAACGATGTGCCCTTGGTAAATTTGATGAAACCCATAACACTCCCCCGGTTGAAAATAATCGTCCAAATCAAAACGCCGGAATAATCTTGCGCGACGGCGCCAAATAATCAAGATGCAACTCGGTCATGCACAGCTTTGACGAGTGAACCCGTATTCGTCCGTGATGTCATCCGCTCAAGCCGCGTTGCGCGCGAGTAATCCGTCGAGCGGCGTGTTGGGCTGGGCAACGGCGGCCCCCAGCAGCGCAACGAGATCCTCCATCCACGCGCCGACCCTGCGGCCGTCGAGCAGCTCGTGCTTGTAGTTGCATGAGCCGGTGATGCCGGTTGGGCGCTCCTTGAGCATCAGCGACAGCCAGGTCTGGTCGATCGGCAGCACCGGCTGGCCTTCGCGTGCGATGTTGCCGATCGATCCTGTCGCGAGATCCGGGAGATCGAGCGGCTGGCGTAGCGGATTTTGCAGGGTGAAATAGACCTGGAGCAGCGAGGCCGGATTGATCCCCTCCCGCTCCAGATGGTCGGCCAGGATGTTGAAGGGCAGCTCTTGTCGCGCATGCGCGTCGAGCACGCTCTGGCGTACCCGCGCCAGCGTCTGCGTGAACGACAGCTCCGGCGTGATTTTGGTGCGGACAATCACCGTGTTCTCGAACGGGCCGACGATTCGGTCGGTGTCCGGCTGGGCGCGATTGGCCATGGCGGTGGCGATAGAGATGTCGGTGCGACCCGTCCGGGCCAGCAGCAAGGCCTTCAGACCGGTGAGCAGGCACATGAACAGCGTGCCATTGTGCCGGCCGGCGAACGCCGTGAGCCGGCTGATCAGCTCACGATCCAGATTGACTGGATGATGCCCGGTGGACGCGCCCGGGCTTGATTCGCCGTCGAAGACAGGGACCGCGCCGCGCAAATTTTCCGTCCAGTCCGCCGCCTGCCGGCGGGCGGCGTCCGTGCCGCACCACCAGCGCTGCCAGCGTGCGACGTCCGAAAAGGCCGGGGGCAGCTTCGGCAGCGGCGCCGAGGGATATCCGGCCAGCGCCGCATAGCGGCTCGACAATTCCTCGAACAGCACGCCGATCGACCAGCCGTCGACAATGGCGTGATGCAGCGTCAGCAGCAGCACGTGATCGTCGTCGTGGAGCCGCAACAGCCGGGCGCGGAGCAGCGGCGCGCGCGTCGTGTCGATCGGCGTAGAGGTCTCCTGTTGGATCAGAAGATCGATCTTCCGGAGCTCCAGGGCCTTGCGCCGCTTGTTATTGTGAGCGTGACCGTCGCCGATCGTCTCGATGGTCAGGACACGGCCGAGGGTGCCGGGTGCGGCGATATGGCTGACGGGCTCCTCACCGTTCCAGCCGAACGCGGTCCGCAGCGATTCGTGCCGGCGCATGACGTCCTCGATCGCCTGTGCCAGGGCGGCCGCATCAAGCGGACCCTGCAGGCGGAAGGCGAAGGGCAGGTTGAACAGCGGCAGCCCCGGCAGGTTCTGCTCGATCCGGAGCATCTGGTCCTGCGCGATCGAGAGCGTTGGTCCGCCGCTGTCGGTCAGGCTCGCTTCAGCCAGGCTTGTCGCGCTTGCGACAGGCTTGCGCGGCGTCGCCGCCATGGCCTGGTCGACCCGCCGGGCAAGCCCCTCGATCGTCGGTGCCTCGAAGATGGTCTTGATCGGCAGCGACACGCCGAGCGCGCGGGCGATGCGCGCCATCGCCTGGCCTGCCAGCAGCGAGTGGCCACCGAGGTCGAAGAAATTGTCAGTGACGCCGATGCTGTCCACCTTGAGCAGGTCGATCCAGATGTCGGACAGCACCTTTTCAGTAAAGCGCCGCGCCGGCACGGGCGCGTCCGGTCCGGGCGCCTCGTGCTGCGTCGGCGCCAGCAGTGCGGATCGGTCGATCTTGCCATGGGCATTGAGCGGTACGTGATCCAGGAACAGGAATGCGGACGGGATGGCGTGGCCCGGCAACCGGCTCTTCAGGAATTCGCGCAGCTCGCTGGCGCTGATCCCGCTGGCGGGCTTTGCGACGATATGGGCGATCAGCCTGACGTCGCCGCTCGCCTCGCGGCGCGGCTCAACGATGCCGGCCCGCACGCCCGGATGGTCGGCCAGCGCGTTCTCGATCTCCTTGAGCTCGATACGGTAGCCGCGGACCTTGACCTGATGGTCGGCGCGGCCGAGGCATTCGATCGTCCCGTCGGCACGGCGGCGGGCAAGATCGCCGGTGCGGTAAAGCCGACTGCCTGCCTGGCGCGAGAACGGATCGGGCAGGAAGCGCTGCCGGCTCTGCGCGGGATCGTTGACATAGCCGCGGCCGATTCCGGCGCCGCCGATGCAGAGCTCGCCGGTCACGCCGACCGGCTGCGGCTGGAGGTTGGCGTCGAGCACGTAGAGCTGGGTGTTCGGCAGCGGCGCGCCGACCGGAACGTTGCTGGTCGCGGTCGCCGGCGCCTTGGTCAGGCGATGCAGGGAGACGTCGTCGGAACATTCTGACGCGCCATAGGCGTTGATCAGCGGCACCTTTGGGCAGCGCGCGAACCAGGCCCGGCAGAGCTCGACGGGCAGCGGCTCGCCGGTCGAGATCAGGAGGCGCAATCTGGAGAAGGCGCGCTGGATCGGCGCCTCCTTCATCCGTTCGACGATGACGCGCAAAAGCGATGGGACGATCTCGAGCACCGTGATGCCTTCGCGCTCGATCTCCCGCGCCAGCAGGATCGGGTCCTGCACGATCGCATTGTCGCAGACATGCACGCGCGCGCCGACCATCGGCCCCGCCAGGAACTGCCAGACCGAGATGACAAAGCTCTGCGGCGCGGACTGCGCGATGACGTCTCTGGCGGAGAGGCCGAGCTCGGCAATCAGCGAGGCCAGATGGTTCGACAGCCCGCGCTGCTCGATCATGACGCCCTTCGGCGAACCCGAGGAGCCGGACGTATAGATGAGGTAGGCGAGGCCGGAGGCTGCGCGCCGTACGGCACGGGCCGGCTTGGTCGATCCCGAGGCGATCGTATCTTCGAGTTCGGCCACCGGAATGCGCTCGACCAGCGGTTCGAGCAGCGCGCTGACCATGGGTGACCGCGCGCGGCCGGTCAGCAGCATGCGGGCGCAGCTCGATCCGAGAATGGTCGTGAGCCGCGCCAGTGGAAGCTCGGGATCGAGATTGAGGAAGGCCGCGCCCGCGCGCTGCACGCCGATCATTACGGCGAGCAGGTCGGGGCCGCGATCCGCAAGCAAGGCCACCACGCTCTCGGCACCGACGCCTTCGCGCACCAGCCAGCGCGCAACCGACCGGCTGCGGCGCGCCAGCTCGCGATAGCTCAGGCAGGTGTGTCCGTCCGTCACCGCGATGGCGTTCGGTGTCCTCCTGGCCTGGCGGTCGAAGCGTTCGCTCACATTGCCGCGGGTGGTGAAATTGGCCGGCACGCCCCGGCCCGTCGCCAGCAATTGCCGGCGTTCGGCCTGGTTGAGGAGCGGCAGGCGAGAGATGCGCTGTTCCGGATTGGCGATGGCGGCCTTCAGCAGAGACTTGAACTGTGCCGCCATGCCGTCGATCGTCGCGGCGTCGAACAGGTCGGTGGCGTATTCGAAGAAGCCGGTGAAGCGGCCGTCGGCCTCGACCAGCTCGAGCGTGATGTCGAAGCGCGCCACTTTCGGATCGATCTCCAGCCGCCGCGTCGAGAGGCCGGGAAAGCGTGCCGCCTCGATCGAGGAATTCTGAAGGATGAACATGATCCGGAACAGCGGATTGCCGTCACTGCGGCGTGCGATCTGCAATGCGCGCAACACCTCCTCGATCGCAAGGTCCTGGTTGCGGTAGGCATCGAGCGTGACCTGGCGGACCCGCCGCAACATCTCGCTGAAGCTCGGGTCGCCGCCAAAATCGTTGCGCAGGATCAGCGTGTTGGCAAACAGCCCGATCAGGCGCTCGCTCTCGATCTGGTTGCGATTGGCGATCAGCGAGCCGGTCGCGACGTCCTCATGCCCGGTGTGGCGGAACAGCAGGCACTGGAAGACCGCGAGCAGCGTCATGAAGGGCGTGACGCCCTGATCCTGGCTCAATGCTCGGACATCGCCCGAGAGAGCCTTCGAGAACTCGAAATAGTGGCGAGCGCCGTGACCGCTCCAGACCTCGGGCCTTGGCCGGTCGGTCCGAAGCGGCATCGTGGTGAAGCCGTCGAGCTGGCCTCGCCAATAGTCGAGCTGGTCCTTGGCTGCCGGCGTCTGCGCCCAGCTCTGCTGCCAGAGCGCGAAGTCGCGATATTGGAAAGCGGGCAAAGGCAATGCCGCCACACTCTTCTTGTGTGCGGCGGCATAGCGGGCGGCAAGCTCCTCCCAGAACAGGCGTTGCGACCAGCCGTCGGTGACGAGGTGATGGACATTGACCACCAGCGCATGGCTCGTCTTATCGAACGACAGCAGGGTGACCTTCAGCGGCGGCTCGCGCGCCAGGTCGAACGGATATTGCGCGAGCTTGAGCGCCTCGCGCCTGATCACTGCGGCCCGCTTGTCGGCAGGACAGGGCTTGAGCTTGATCCGCTCGAACCGCGGCGGCGATTGCAGCACGAGCTGCGCCGGCTCGCCATGCCGCTCGACGACGACCGAGCGCAGCACCTCGTGGCGCGCGCAGATCGCCGCAAGGCTTGCCTGAAGTGCGGCGACGTCGATCTGGCCTTTGAGCACGGCGACTTCGACGACGTTGTAATTGTAGCGGGTCGGATCGAGCCGCGAGAGCACGTACATCCGCTGCTGCTGGAACGAGAGCGGCGCGTCTGCTTCCGTCGCCTGCCGCCAGGCCGGTAGTGCCGCCCCACGCCGGCCTGCGGCGGTGTCGATCCGGGCTGCGAGCGCGGCGACCGTGGCGCAATCGAAGATGTCCTCGAACGAGAAGTCGATGTTGAAGCGTTCGCGCAGACGAGAGCGCATCTGCGTCACTGCGAGCGAGTCCGCGCCGAGCGCGAAGACGTCCTGATCGATTCCGACCTGCGGCAGCTCCAAGAGAGCAGCCCAGATCGCGGCGAGCTGGGTCTCCAGCGCGGTGCGCGGCAGCCGCGCCCCATCGGAGTCCTCCTTGGCGATCAGCTCGGCCAGCGCGTTGCGCTTGACCTTGCCGCTGCCGCCTTTCGGCAAGGCTGCCACGCTGCGGATCAGGCTCGGCACCTTGTAGGCTGCGAGCCGCTTTCGCGCGAACTGGCGCAGCTGATCCGAGGTCGCCTCTGCCTCCGGCCGCAGCACCACGACGGCGGCGACGTTTTCGCCGAGCTTTTCGTGCGGGACGGCGAACACGCCGGCCTCCAGCACCGCCGGATGGCTGAGCAGGACCTCTTCCACCTCCAGCGGTGAGATCTTCTGTCCGCCGCGGTTGATGACGTCCTTGATGCGGCCGACGATGAAGAGATAGCCGTCAGCGTCGAGATAGCCGAGATCGCCGGTCCGGAACCAGCCGTTGCGGAAGGAGGCCTGTGTCGCCGCCTCGTCGTTGTAGTAGCCGCGGCTCATGTTCGGTCCGCGCAGCATGATCTCGCCGCGCTCGCCGCTCGCAAGCGCGCGGCCCGTCTCGTCCATGATCGCGATCTCGGGGCCGGCGGCACGCCCGACCGATCTGACCTTGCGCAGCTCGGACGGATTGGCCGCGATCTGCGAGGCCGCTTCGGTCATGCCGTAGGTCTCGAGCACGGGAACGCCGAACGTCGCCTCCAGCCCTTCGAGGATCGTCGGCGCGAGCGAGGCCGAGGCCGAGCGGATCACGCGCAGCGACGACGAGCGGGCGCGGTCCGGGTCGGATTCCGCCGCCGTCAGCAGCGCGCGATGGATGGTCGGCACGGCCGTGTACCAGGTCGGTTGCAGCTCCCGCATCCAGCCGAAGAAGGACAGTGCATCGAAGCCGTCGGTGCAGATCACGCTGGAGCCTGCGGCCAACGCCGTCAGAAGGCCGGAGATCAAGCCATGGGCGTGAAACAGCGGCAGGACGTTGAGCAGGCGATCGTGGGAGGTGAGCGACAGCACGCGGCCGGCATTGGCGGCGGACAGGCATACATTGCGATGCGTCAGCGGCACCATCTTCGGCCGCGCTGCCGTGCCCGACGTCAACAGGATGAACGCATCGTCGTCGCCGCGCGAGGCGCCCCCGGTCGCCGCCGGCCCGACCGTCGGACCGATGAATTTGCAGCCGCCCAGATCGTCTTGCGGTCCCGGCACGAAATCGATCACCGCGATATCCAGCGCCTTGGCGACGTCGCGGCTCGCCGAGTTCATGTCGGCCCGGGTCACGAGCGCGGTCAGCTTCAGTTCGCTGAAATAGCGTTGCAGCTCGTCCGCGGTCAGATCGGGATTGACGGGGACGCAGGCGCCGCTCGAGGCAACCGCGATCAGCGCCAGCGCGCTGTCGGCGCCGCGCGGCAGTGCAACCGCAATCCGGTCGGCAGTGGTGATGCCGAGCCGGCGCAGCGTGCGGATGAGATCCTGCGTCACCTCGCCAAGCGCGCCGTAGTTGAGGACGGGCCGACCCGGGGCGAGGAGGGCCGGCGCCGCCGGCGTCTTGCGGGCGTAGAAATCGAGAACGCCGCCGATGTGGGCGAATGTCTTCGTTTCAGCAGCCGTGCCGCTTGATTCCTCCGGCGCTGGGAGTGTGACGTCCGACAATTCCGTTCCCTTTTGATCCGGTTGAGCTATTCTTCCAAGAAGTCAGGGAACGCGTCCAGTCTGAGGTGAAGTTTTGGCCCCAAAATCTGTGGTTGAGGGGCCCTAAGCCCTTCGACGGAATTATGGTCGGGCAGAAATCACCATGCTGGAGAATGGGCCGGACATCGGAAGGGAAGGCGGGCTGAAGCGCTGGCTCGAGGGCGTCGGCCTCGGCCATTACACCGATCTCTTCGAACAGCACCGTCTCGATCTCGACGTCATGGGTGACCTGACCGAATCAGATCTGGTCGAGCTGGGATTGCCGCTCGGCGATCGCAAGCGGCTGCAACGGGCGATGGCAGCGCTGTTCGAGGCGGAAGCGGCCGAGGCGCCCGCGACAATAGTGCCGCCAACGCGCGCGGAGGTCGGCGCTGAACGGCGTCAGCTCACCACCATGTTTTGTGACATGGTGGATTCCACCTCGCTCTCCGTGCAGTTCGATCCGGAAGACGTTCGCGACATGATTGCGAGCTTTCGCGAAACCTGCGTCCGTGTGGTCAAGCATTACGAGGGCTTTGCCGCCCGTTTCGTCGGCGACGGTATCCTCGTCTATTTCGGCTATCCGACCGCGCATGAGGACGATGCCGAGCGCGCGGTGCGCGCCGGGCTCGAGATCGTGCGACTGCTGTCGACCGCACGCGCGACCGAGCTGCGCGGTGGACTCAGCCACTCACCCGCCGTCCGCATCGGGATCGCGACCGGCCTCGTCGTGGTCGGCGACCTCGTCGGACAGGGCACCGAAGAGCGCGACTCCGCGGTCGGAGAAACCGTCAATCTCGCCGCGCGCCTGCAGGGCCTCGCGCCGCCCAACGGCGTGGTGATTTCCTCGTCGACCCAGTCGCTGCTGAAGGGGAAGTTCGACTACCGCAATCTCGGGGTCCACGCCTTGAAGGGGATATCCGAGAAGACGCAGGCCTGGCACGTGGTGCGCGCCTCGAGGGTGGAGACCCGATTCGCCGCCGCCATGGGCACGCGACTGACGCCGCTCGTCAACCGTGAGGAGGAGATCGCGCTGTTGATGGGCCGCTGGGAGCAGGCCAAGGATGGTGACGGTCAGGTCGTGGTCAAGTTCGGCGAGCCCGGCATCGGCAAGTCGCGCATTATCCAGGAGATCTTCGAGCGGATATCGGGCGACCGGCATGGACAGGTCTCGTTCCAGTGCTCGCCCTATTACACGTCCACTGCGTTCTATCCGTTCGCCGAGCAGCTCAAATTCTCCCTTGGCCTCGACCGCGAGGATGCGTCCGCGCTGTCGCTGGCGAGCCTGGAGAGCGCGATCGCCGCCGCTCATGGCGACATCGAGCAGGTCACGCCGCTGTTTGCCGCGTTGTTGTCGATACCGACCGGCGACCGCTATCCGCGGCTCGAGCTGTCGCCGCAGCAGCAGAAGGATGCGACCGTCCAGGCGCTGGTCAATCATTTCCTCGGCCTTGCGCGCGAGATGCCGCTGGTGATCGCGTTCGAGGATCTGCATTGGATCGACCCGACCTCCCGCGAGGTGATCGACCTCCTGGTCGACCGGGTGCAGAACCGGCCGATCCTGGCCATCATCACCGCGCGGTCCGAATTCCAGCCGAGCTGGAACGCGCATTCGCACATCACGACGCTGGTGCTGAGCCGCCTGAGCCGGCAGCTGCGCACGACGCTGGTGGAGCGCGTCGCCGGCAGAGAGCTGCCCAAGGAGGTCGTCGAGGAGATTATCGTCAAGACCGACGGCGTGCCGCTGTTCCTGGAGGAACTGACCAAGACGGTCCTCGAATCCAACCTGCTGACCGAGCGGCATGGGCGCTACGTGCTGTCGGGCCCGTGGCGGCAGCTCGCGATCCCGGCAACCCTAACCGACTCGCTGATGGCGCGGCTGGACCGGATGGGGCCGTTCAAGCGCATCGCGCAGATCGGCGCCACCATCGGCCGCGAGTTTTCCTACGAGACGCTGCATGCGGTCGCCAACACGCCGGCGGAGCAGATCGAGGCCGCGCTCAATCATCTGGAGCAGGCCGGGCTGATCATGCGCCGCGGCCTTCCGCCCGACGCGCTCTATTCCTTCAAGCACGTCATGATCCAGAACGCTGCGCACGCGAGCCTGCTGCACAGCGAGCGGCGCAAGCTGCATTCGCGGATCGCCCAGGTGCTTGCCGAGATGTATCCGGAGAAGACCGAGCGTGAACCGGAGCTGCTCGCCCATCACATGACCGAATCCGGCCAGAGCGAGGGCGCCGCGAGCTTCTGGCTCAAGGCCGGCAAGCAGGCGGCCAAGAGCGGTGCCAATCTGGAGGCGATCGGCCATCTGCGCCGCGGTCTCAGCGTCGTGCAGGCCAATGCGCGGATGCAGGGCGCGGACGAGATGGAGCTCGAGCTGCGCATCGCGCTCGGCAACGCGCTGATCGCCGCCAAGGGCTACGCGGTCCAGGAAGTCGAGGAGAACTACATCCGCGCGCTCGAGCTCGGCCAGCAGCTCGACGACGACGAAAAGATCTTTGCCGCCACCCGCGGCCTCTGGGTTTGCCACTTCATCCGCGCCGATCTCACCCGCGCGCACGATCTCAGCGTCGAGCTGTTGAAATTCGCCAAGCGCGAGCGGCTCAACGAGCGGACGCAGCCGGCGCAGCAGACCGGCTATCTGATCGAGGCGCACCGCTCGATCGCGATGACCATGCTCTATCGCGGCCGTTTTGCAGCTTCCCAGCATCATCTGCATCGCTGCATCAATCTCTATAGTCCCGATCTGCACTCCGATCTGATGGAGCGGCACGGCACCGATCCCGGCGTCGTCTCGTTGTCCTATCTCGGCTACCTCCTGTGGTTCCTCGGCCGGCCCGACGCGGCGCGCCAGCACAGCGAGCAGGCGATCGCGAATGCCGAGAAGATCCGCCATCCTTTCACGCTCGCCTTCGCGCTCGTGTTCGGTGCGTATCTCTGCCAGCATTTGCGCGACGTTGAGGGCACGCGCGACCATGCCAACCGCGCCATGATCATCGCCACCGAACATAATTTCCTGCATTGGAAGCAGCAGGCGGCGATCCTGCGCGGCTGGGCGCTGGCGCAACTCGGCGAGGCCGATGAAGGCCTCAGCCAGATGCGCTTCGGCCTCGACGAGTACGAGGCGATGGATTCCTGGCTCGCCGGCTGCTGGTTCCGCTGCCTGCTTGCGGAAGCCTACGCCAAGGTCGGGATGCGCGAGGCCGCCTTGCGCGCGCTTGACGGTGCGCTCGCGACCGCGCGGCGGACCGGCGATCACTCCTATCTCGCCGAAGTCTATCGCCTGCAAGGCGAGATCACGCTGTCGGACGGCGACCCGGCCTCGGCGCAGGAGGCCGGCGATCTGTTCGCGCTGGCGCTGGAGACCGCGCGCAAGCAGGGCGCGCTGTCCTGGGAGCTTCGCTCCGCCGTCAGCCTCGCGCGCCTGTCGCAACAAGCCGGCAGACGCGAGCAGGCGAGTCTGCTGCTCGTGCCCGTTGTCGGCAAGTTCAGCGAGGGTTTTTACACGCCGGACCTGAAGCAGGCGGTGCAGCTCGTCAACGAGCTCGGTGCGGACGCGCCGGTCCGCGAACGCGCCGACCCCTGACATGAGCGATCTTGCCGCCGCGCGTGCGCGCTATGTGGAGAGGATTGCAAAGCGCGAGCGGATTATCTCCAAGCGCGTGCTCGAAGCGCTCGCCGCCATCCCGCGCGAAGACTTTCTGCCGAGAGGGCCCTGGCGGATCAAGAGCGAAGCGGCGCGCAGCTATCGGCTGACACCAGATGGCGATCCCGTTCATCTCTATGACAATGTCCTGGTCGCAATCGACGCGCGCCGCAAGCTCGACACGGGGCTGCCGAGCCTGTGGGCGCATTTCATCGATTTGCTCGACATCAAGGAGAAGGACCGCGTGGTCCAGATCGGCTGCGGGCTCGGTTATTTCTCGGCGGTGTTGTCGAAGATCGTGGGACCGAAGGGCAGGGTGATCGCCATCGAATGCGACGAGCGTCTGGCGCGCCGCGCTGCAAGTTTCCTTCAGACTTATCATAACGTCGAGGTGGTCCATGGCGATGGATGTGAGGAGATCCGCGAGCCCGCTGACGTGATCATCATCCACGCCGGGTTCTCGCATCCGCATCCGCTCTGGCTCGAGGCGCTTCGGCCGCGCGGCCGCCTGTTGGTGCCGCTGACCCAGCGGGACCGTGAAGGCGCCGCGCTCAAGATCACGCGCAAGGGCAGGGGCTTCGAAGCCGAGGCGGTGCAGCAGATCCGGATCTTCCCCGGCCACGGCCGCGGCACGACCGCGCTCGACGACCGCGTCGCCGACTGGTGGCAGCGAGCCTCAGCTCTGGCGCCGCTGCGCTTTCGCGGGATCGAGCAGGGACTGCCGTCGGATGGCTAACGCTTCGTTTCATTTTACCTTGATTGCGAATGGAAGTATCCAACGCACCCCGACGCCGCTATGAGTACGGCCTGATGGCCATTTGAGCGCGCTCCATGCATTCCGTTGCCCTGCTGACCGCCAGCTATGCCAAGGATATCGAACGCTTTTCGCTGCTCAGCGAGAGCATCGACACCTGGCTCACGGGATACACGCGGCATTATGTTCTCGTTAACGATGAAGACGTGCCGCTGTTCGAGCGCTTCGCCTCCGACAAGCGCGTCATCGTTCCGGCCTCGCGCTATCTGCCGAAATGGCTGTTCGCACTGCCGCCGGCGCTTCAGTTCATCAGCAAGCGCCGCGTCTGGCTGTCGCTGCTGTCCTCGCCGGTGCACGGCTGGCACATCCAGCAGATCTTGAAGATCGCCGGCGTCCTCAACGCGCCCGAGCAGCGCGTCTGCATCCTGGATTCGGATAATCTGTTCTTCCGCGAATTCGACGTCGGCCAATATGCCGGGGCTGAGAAGACGCCGCTGTTCGTCACGCCGAAGGACATCGGCGCCGACCACCCGTTGCATGGGCTGTGGCTGCGCACCGTCGATCAGCTTCTCGGTATCAAGGACCGCTCGTTCCCGGCTGACGACTATGTCGGCAACGCATTGGTCTGGGACAAGGACACCGCGCGCGCGATGACCGCCGCCATCAAGTCGGCGACCGGCTTGAACTGGGTTCTGGCGCTGTGCCGGAAGAAGAAGTTCTCGGAATATCTGATGTACGGCCACTTTGTCGCGAACTCGCCTGCGCATCTTGCCGCCCATCGGGTCACCGAAGACAGCATCGCGGTCTCGCATTGGGACGATACGCCGCTCGACCGCCCGGCTATCGAAGCGCTGATGCGTGCCGCCTCGCCCGAGCAGGTCGCGCTCTGCATCCAGTCCTATTCGTCGACCTCGGTCGAGGACATCCGCGACGTATTCCGCCTCAGCTCGCGCGATCGCCGCGCTCCGAGCCTGTCTCCCGAAGATATGGGAGACGCGGCCGAGTTCGAGGTGAAGACGCGCAGCTAAGCTCGCGCGTTCAAACGTCCTTCGTGAACTTGCTGATTACGTCCATGAACGGCTTTGGCTTGAACTCGCCGTCGAGCGGCAGCGGGCGGTTCGGCTGCTTGTCCGCGCGGGCGAAGGTGCCGTTGATCCAGCTGTAGCGATCCGAGAGGCCCCAGGTCAGGATCGAACGCACCGGGCCGCTGGTTGAGATGGCGGTGAGGAGATCGTCGACGCGTTTGGCGACGATGGCGTCGCGTTCCGCCGGATTGCCCGTCAGCTTCTGGTCGTCGACGTCGAGCTCAGTGACGTACACCTCAAGTCCCCACGAGCGCAGCTCGGTGACGAACTCGGCGAGCCCATGGGTGTCGATCTCAAGCTCGGCATGCAGATGCGATTGCAGTCCGACGGCGTGCAGCGGAACACCCTGATCGAGCAGGTCCATGATCAGATTGCGATAAGCCGCGCGCTTGGCAATGAAGGAGTCCTTGGCCGACTCGATGTCATATTCGTTGATCGCGAGCTTGACGAAGGGATCGGCCGCAGCCGCCGTGCGGAACGCCAGCGGAATCCAGCTCTGGCCCAGATGCTGCGTCCAGAACGTGTCGCGCCGATCCTTTGGGCTGCGGGGATTGTCCGGAATCGGCTCGTTGACGACGTCCCACGACGTCAGCTTGTCCTTGTAGTAGGAGACGACGGTGCCGATGTGGTCGACATAGGCGCGCTCGACGCCGCGGGTGTCCTTGATTTGCTTGGCCCAGTCCGGAATGTCGTGATACCAGGCCAGCGCGTGGCCGCGCATCGTCAGATCGTTGTCCCGCGCGAAATCCAGAATCGCGTCGGCGCGCTCGAAGTTGAACGTGTGCGCATTCGGCCGCAGCATCGGCCATTTCAGCTCGAGCACCGGGACGACCTGGGTGCAATAGGTGCTGATGGCTTCGCCGAGCCTGGGATCGGCTTGCAGGTCCCAGAGCGTGGCCGCTGCGCCAAACCCCTGATGGCGCTGCGCCAGTTTCGACGCCGGTGCGGCCGACGCGGATGCGCCTGCCGCGAGGGCTGCGGCGCTGCCGAGGAGAAATTCGCGTCTGTCGAGCCTGGTCACGGCCGTCCTTTTCGAACCAATGCACCATCGTACCAAGCGGCGCCTCGCGACGCCGGGGTTTCGCCTTGTTGGGTTAACCTCTGCCGCTTGGAAGTCGGTTCCTTTTCGTGATCGCGCCTTGCCATTCGAGGAAGGGCAAATTTAACGCTAACGCGCGAAAGCGGCTCCAAGGCTTCATTCGCCGCCCGATCTGCAGACTTATGTGACACTCTTGAGCGATGCTGCGGCGCATTCGTTTGCCCCGCCAAGGCCCCATTTAAGGCCCCATTCAAGGCCCCATTGATGAAGGGCCGCCACACTCGCAAGACCGCTGCCGGTCCCGTGCTCGCATGCTGAACCGCCATTTCTCGATTTATCTCGTCGCCTACATCCTGCCTGCGGCGGTGGGCTTCTTCGCGGTCACGGCCTATACGCGGCTGCTGACGCCGGCGGAGTACGGCGTCTATGTCGTGGGCATCAGCCTCGCCGGCATTCTGGGCGCGATCTTCTTCGCCTGGATCAAGCTGTCGGTGTCGCGTTATCAGGCGATGTCGGCGGAGGTGGATTTTCGCGGCACGGCGATGGTGGCTTTCGGGCTCACCGTCGCGGTGCTCTGCGCCACGACCCCGCTGGTCTTCCTGTTCCGCAGCGACCTCAGTGTCGAGCTGCTGCTTGCCAGCATGTTCGTCGCGATCATGGCCAATGCGGTCGATGTCGGCCAGGAGTTCGAACGCGCCAAGTTGCGACCCTACCGGTTTGCCGCGATCTCGATCGTGCGCAGCGTGTCGAGCGTCGGCTTCGGCCTCCTCGGCATCTGGCTCGGCTGGGGTGGATTGGGGCTGCTTGCCGCGTTCGGTCTGGGGTCGCTCACCGGGATCATTCTCAATCTCGTCGGCGACCGCACCAGGATCGCCCGCTTCCAGCGCAGCCAGTTCATGCAGCTGGCGCGCTACGGCCTGCCGCTGACGCTCGCCGGATTGTCCGTTGCGGTCTATTCGGCCTGCGACCGGCTGATCGTCGCCTATCTGCTCGGCAAGGACGCTGCCGGCATCTTCGGCGTTGCCGCCGACCTGCCGCGCCAGTTCATGGTCATGATCGCATCCAGCGTCGCCGCGGCCACCGTGCCGCTGGTGTTCCGGTCGTTGTCCGAGAATAACAGGGAGACGACGCGGGAGCGGCTGACCGAGAGCCTCGAGCTGCTGCTCGTCGTCGTCACCCCCGTTGCTATCTGGCTCGCGCTTGCAGCGGATCAGGTCGCCGGCACGCTCGTCGGCGTCGACTTCCGCGCCGGCGTGTCGGCGCTGCTGCCGACCCTGGTGCTTGCCCGCTTCTTCGGTATCGCCAACCAGTTCTACGTGCAGATCAGCTTCCAGCTCGCCGAGCGGCCCTTCATGCTGGCGGCCCAGTCCTTTCTCACGCTGGTGGTCAGCGTGGTCCTGATGTTCGCGCTGGTCGCCGGCTACGGCATCTACGGCGCTGCGCTTGCGACGCTTGCGACCGAGGTGCTCGGTTTCGTCGTCGCCGTCGTTCTGATGCATCGCGCCCACCCGGTCCCGTTCGACCTCGGCCGCCTCGCCGGTATTGCGGCCTCCGCAGCGGCGATGGCGGCTGCAATCCTGGCGGCGCGGTCGCAAGCGGGCGGCACCGGCTTCGTCTCGCTCCTCGTCGTCAGCCTCGCCGGCGGCCTTGCCTATGTCGGGACGGCCTGGCTGCTCAACGTCGCCAATGTCCGGACGCTGTCGCTGCGCTTCCTGCGAGGCTTCAACCGTAAGGCTCTGGGCGTCTGACGGGCGTGTCCTCGCCGGCACAGCCGGACATTCTGCCGCAGTGACTGCCACCAGGTTCGGACCATCCCCGGGCTGCAACCGACCTTCCGCCGGCTCGGGCCGTCGTATATGAGGGATTTGTCGCCGGACCGGGCCGAATATCGCCACAGACGGAACGTATGGCGGCTGCGATTTCTTAATTGAATGACCGCAATCTGATACATGATCGGCACGAGCGGGCCGGCATTTCGACCGAGGATGGCATGAAAAACCGACTGACGACGACGCAACCCACCAAGGCGATGCGGCGTCGGGTGCCTCCCGGAATCGTGACATTGGCGGCAATGGCGGTCCTGGCGGCGGTCGCGCCGGCGAGCGCGGCCAAGCAGGCGCGCCAGCCGGCCGAGGCGGTGGCGCAGCGCCAGGCCGGCGATCCCATCATGGCGATCGTGTCGATCAAGAGCCAGCAGGTCACGTTCTACGATGCCGATGGCTGGATCCTGCGCGCGCCGGTGTCGACCGGCACCACGGGACGCGAGACGCCAGCCGGCGTCTTCGCCGTCGTCGAGAAGGACAAGGACCACCGCTCGACCATGTACGACGATGCCTGGATGCCGAACATGCAGCGCATCACCTGGAACGGCATCGCGCTGCATGGCGGACCGCTGCCCGGCTATGCCGCCTCGCACGGCTGCGTGCGCATGCCCTTCGGCTTTGCCGAGAACCTGTTCGACAAGACTTATATCGGGATGCGGGTGATCATCTCGCCCCACGATACCGTCCCGACCGATATCTCTCACCCCTCGCTGTTCGTACCGAAGCCGGAAGCGATCGCGGCAGCGCCCAGGCAGGCCGACAAGCTCTCCGCCGAAGCCGACGAGGCCACAAGGGCTGCCGACGAGGCCAAGAAGGCCGCTTCCGCCGCCGCGAAAGAAGCTGCCTCGCTCCCTGCCGCGCTGCGCAAGCTGGAACAGCAGAAGGCCCGCGCTGACGCCGAGTTCGCCTTCGCCGACAAGACGCTCGC
>NZ_PTFE01000131.1:0-16774 GCF_002936975.1 Bradyrhizobium sp. AC87j1 | reverse complement strand
GGAACAACGGACGGGGCGCCGCGCTGAGGTACGGGCTTCAAAGCCCTTGGATGAAGCGGTCTCCCGTCCGTTACCGCACCGGACACTCTATCCGATCCAGCGATTCGAGACTTACAAGGATGACGGTAGAGTGTGTGGCGGCTGCCGTAGCCCGGATGAGCGCAGCGATATCCGGGGCCGCTGATCCCGCATGTCGCTTCGCTCATGCGGGCCACGAATTCCTCATCTTGGCACGCGCGTACATCTCACATACGCTTCGCCTCAGCCCGCACCCATCAATCATAACAGACGGGCATCGAGGAAATATCCATGGAATCCATTCGCGTCTGCACCCATGCAGGGCCGGGCTCAGAGCCCGTGATCCGCACCGTGCCGTGGCCGAAGGTCGGCCGCAAGGCCGCGCTGATCAAGGTGGGCGCATGCGGGGTCTGCGGCACCGATCTGCATATCCTCAAGGGACATTGGCCGAAGCCGCTGCCCTGGCCGTTCACGCTCGGCCACGAGCTCGGTGGAATCATCGTCGAATGCGGCGACGAGTTCACCGAGGACTTCATGAGCAAGCCGCTCAAGGTCGGATCAAAGGTGATGATCCCGCCGCTGATGCCCTGCGGCCATTGCTATTACTGCATCCATTATCCGCAGACCGCGAACAAATGCCTGACGCCGGTCTATTACGGCCGCTATCTCGGCTTCGACAAGGCGCCGCACATGTGGGGCGGCTGGGCCGAATATGTCTATGTCGATCTCGACATGCTGCCGGGCACCAAGATCTACAAGTTGCCCGACGACATGTCGCTGCGGTTAGGGGCGCTGTCCGAGCCGCTGACCTCCTGCATCCGCGCCTTCAACCGCGCCAGCCGCGCCGGTGGTTTTTCCTGGGGCGACACGGTGGTGATCCAGGGCTCGGGCCCAATCGGCATTCTGGCGGTCGCGGCTGCGAAGGAGATGGGGGCAGGGCGCGTGATCTGCGTCGGTGCGCCCGAGGAGCCGCGGCTCAAGCTAGCGCGCGAGTTCGGCGCGGAGGCGACTGTGAACATCGAGGAGATCGGATCGCCGCAGGAGCGCATCGCCCGTGTGCGCGAGATCGTCGGCGGCTTCGGTGCCGATCTGGTGATGGACTGCTCGGGGCACCCTACCGCCGGCCCCGAAGGCATCGAGATGCTGCGCGACGGCGGCACCTATGTCGAGATGGGCCAGTTCACCGACGCCGGCTCGATCGAGACCTCGTGGCACCGCATCTGCACCAAGGACCTCAACGTGCTGGGATCCTGGGGCTTCACCGGCAACGACCTGCCGCTCGGCGTCGACATGCTCTATCGCACGGCGGGCAAATATCCCTGGCTGAAGATGCAGACGATCTATCCATTTACGGAAGAAGGCGTCGCGCAGGCGGTGAAGGACGCCATGGCGATGAAGACGGTGAAGTCGACCATCGTGCCGTGGCCGGAGCTGGTGGACTAGAAGATGCCATCGATCCCGCACGATCTCGCGGCGTTCCTGGTCGAGGCCAAACGGCGGACCTATGCCGGCCTCGACGACGACGCGACGGTGGCCGCGCCGCTGCTCGCCGGCTCCAAGCAGTTCGAGCATCGCGCGCCGCCTTATGCCTATCGCGATATCTATTTCGGCATGGGATTTTTCGTTGGGCAGGAGACGGTGTCGAAGGACGACCGCGTCATCTGGTCGATGAGCTACGGTGGTGGCGCCCGTGCGGAGATCACGGACCGGGAGACTTTCCTCGCGATCTACAAATTCCTGCGTCACGCGCTGCTGGGTGTGAGCGTCGAGCAGCCATACCGCGGACCGCCCCGGTTCGAACAGGCGGGGATGGTCTACCGCAACGAGGTCGAAGGCGCGCTCGATCGTTTTCATGGGGTCGAGACGATTGCGCAGCAGGATGGCATACAGCTCTACGAGCTGCGCTACTGTGGCGGTTTGCTGCGATAGTTTTGCGAGCTTGTAGCCCGGATGGAGCGCAGCGCAATCCGGGGACACCGGCCGCCCCGCATTCCGCTTTGCTTCATGCGGCTGCGAGCCGGAATTTGGAATAAAGGCCACGATGACAAACGATCAAACACCCGACCCACGCCAACGCCCACGCTCCCCCTTCAACGCCATCCGCGGGATCGACTATACCGTCATCTTCGTGCGCGACATGGCGGCAATGTGCCGCTTCTATGAGGATGTCCTCGCCTTTCCGCTGCTGCGCGAGCTGTCGCCGAACTGGATCGAGTACGGCCTGGGCGGCAACACGCTGGCGCTGGCGCGGCCGAGCCGGACCGCCGCCGATGCGCCAACGCCGCCGGGCAGTGCCTCGCTGCAACTGGCGTTCAAGGTCTCCGCGGCCGAGGTCGATGCATGCGCCGACGAACTCGTTCGGCAGGGCGTTGCGCTGGTGTCGCCGCCGACCAACCAGTCGTTCGGGCATCGCACGCTGTTCTTCCGCGACCCCGACGGCAATCTTCTGGAGATCTATGCCGAGATCTAGGGCGCGTACTCACAAATCGCTTGCTCCGACACCGCGAATACGCCCTCATCTGATCCCGCTGGCCGGCCAAAGGCGCCCCCCTCCACCGAGCGGGGGCGTCTTCCCCTCTTAATCCCTCAGCTTGCCGGATTGCGCGCCGTGACGATCCACGTCGCGCTGTTGATCGTCACCGACCGCTCGCCGGCGCGGCCCGCGAAGGCGGCACGAACCGCGGCCGAGGCGCGGGCGCGGATGTCGTCGGGCTGATCAACAAGCGCGCGCGACAGCGGGCCGACCTCGAGCGTCATCTTCACCGCGTTGTCGATCGCCGCGTCCCGCGTCGCGCCCTCGCCAAACGGGACGGAAACATCGAAGGGCGCGAGAGCAATATCGGTGAAGCCTGCCGCCGTCAGGATGCGAGCCACCCGCCCCCGGTCGCCGAACGAGAATGGACCGGGCGCTTCGGGATCAGGCGGCGCCATCGGCGGGACGATGCCTTTGATCGCGCCCATCGGCAGGCGCATCCAATCGTTCTCGGCCACGCCGCGCCAGCAAACGAACGCGACCCGCCCGCCCGGCTTGAGCGCGCGGCGCATATGCGCGAACGCCCCTGTCGGATCGGCGAAGAACATCACTCCGAAACGCGAGAACAGGATGTCGAACGCCCCCTGGGGCAGCTCGCCGCTGCTGGCGTCGGCCACGCGGAACAGGGCCGGCGTATCCTGTGGCGCAAGCGCGCGCGCGCGGGCGATCAGCGGTTCGGATATGTCCACGCCCAGCACCTGGCCCCCCGCGCCGACGCGGGCGGCGAGAGCCAGAGTTGACGCGCCCGTGCCGCAGCCGACATCCAGCACGCGCTCGCCCGCCGCGGGCGCTGCAGCTTCGATCGCGGCCTGGCCGAACACCGCCAGCCTGGCGTCGAGCTGGGCCTGGTGGGCGACCCAGCGTTCCCCGCTTTGGCCATTCCAGTCGGTGACCCGATCGGCATTGTGCTCTGCCATGACATATCCTTGTTCTGATGCGTTCTTGACGAAGCGATCCGTTGCCAAAGCGCGCTTCGTCTCCAGCGAGCGACGAGAGCGAACAGGATGAAAGCGATCCATTCTCCGCTGATCCTGGCTCTGTGAGCGTCGTGATGTTGAGCTGGATCATGTTCGCGGTGTGAGCATCGGCAAAGAGCGTCAGCGTGTCGGCGGTAAAGTCGCCATTTCCGGAGTCAGGCCGTGCAGAAGCCGGGGACGGCGACCTTCTGGAACAGGTGCGGGCTGGCCACGACGGATGAAGGATATGCTGGAAGTTTCGCGAGGAACTCGGGATCAGTGAAGGCGGCGCGGACCGCCTCGGTGGATTCCCACACCACATAGTTCAGGTAAGTCGGGCTATCGCCGATCGCTCGATGTAGTTGCATGGAAATGAAGCCCGGTTGCTTCGTTATGATCTCGGCAGCCGCCTTGAAAGCGTCCAGGAAGCCCGCTTCGTCGGCGGGATCGACGACCGTGAAGAGGTTGATGAGCACGAGAGGCGCGGCCGCGATACCGAGTTGGCGGTCAAACGGAAATTTCTCGTCTAGAGGTTTGAATGGTTTTATGGCGGCCATGGTGGCGCTCCTTCTATCGTGAAATTGAACTGGGGTGATCGATGCTGCTTGCACTCAAGTGAGCATCGACTGCTGAGCGAAGATACCCGCCATCGCGCCTTGCCATGTTGCCGTGGTGACCGAGGGGATGCCGGGGTTGGCAAGGTCACCGGCGGCGTAGATGCCTGGCATGCTGGTTTCGCGGCGCTCGTCGGTCTTGAGGGCGATGCCGGTTGGCGTATTGACCGTGGCGAGGCCCAGTGCGTCATGAAGGCTTGCGGACGGCCTGGTACGCGGATGCGCGAATAGGACATCGACTGCGACATCGGGGCCGGTATCGATCTTGATGGTGGCACTATGGCTCCCGTGACGTGCGATTTCGGTGATCCGGCCATCAACGAGAGGTACCTGGCGGCCCGCCAGATCGGCCCGTATGTCGGGGGTGATGTCGTGACCATTGCCGAAGACAGTCAACCTGTCGGTCCAATCGTGAAACAGCCTGACCTGATTCATCGACTGCGGGCCAGACCAGACGAGGCCCCAATGCTGGTCAGCAACTTCGAAGCCGTCGCAATAGGGGCATGGGATGACGGATGTGCCCCAGTTCTCGGCAAAACCCGGAACATCAGGCATTTGGTCAACAACGCCATAGCTCAGGATCAGGCGGCGCGCGCTAAGGGTTTCACCATCGCCAGTGAGGACGGAGAAATTGTCGATGGTACCGGAGATGCTGTCGGCGCGGGCATTGACCATCCTGATAGCAGGGTAGCGCGCGAGTTGCTGCCGCGCCGCGGCCAGGATGTCGGACGGTGGCTTGTCATCGTGGCCGAGCACACCGTGCGAGCGGCCAGCGAAGCGGTTGCGCTGAAGGCCGGTATCGAGAACGATGACTTTGCGGCGGGCACGGCCAAGCTGCAGAGCGGCGGCGAGGCCAGCAAAGCTGCCGCCGATGATGATGACGTGATTCATCGGGATGGGCTCCGTTGGAGGACAGGTTGCAACCTACCCGGCTTGCACATTTCAGATACTTCGTGGTATCATAATTCAACAATTAGAATACTGTCAAGTACTGGAATTATCGTGACCGAAAACAGCCAGGGCCGGCGCGGCCGGCCCGCCAACGAGGCGCTTGGCCAAACGATCATCAACGCCGCGCGCGAACTCTTTGTGGAGTTGGGTTTTCAAGCGACGACATTGGACAAGCTCGCCCAGCGGGCGAAGATATCCAAGCTCAGCATCTATCGGCATTTCGAGAACAAGGAGGCGCTGTTCAGCGCGGCCATCGCGGCCGGCTGCCATCAGTTGTTTGCACCACAGATCCTTCTTGAAGGCGTCGACGGTTCGGCCGAAGATCAACTCATGGCGGTGGGATCATTACTGCTTCGCACGCCGTTGAGATCAGACGTCCGCAGTGTCGAAGCCATGGTCATGGCCGACAAGACGAATCAAAAGTCGTTAAGCAAGCTCCATTTTGAAGCCGGCCCCGCCCATGTCATCGCCCAAACCGAGGCCTTGTTGCGTCAGTTGCACGTGAAGGCGGTTCTGAACGTGCCCGATCCTCTCCGCTCCGCCCGCTTGTTTGCCGCGCTTTTCAAAGGATCCGATCTCCTGATGATCGCACGCTTCGATCAGGCGAGAGCAGAGGACGACAACGAAATCGCTTCCTATTGCCGGTCGGCCGTTGCCATGTTCATTGCTGCGCACGGTGGCAACGACCACGTGGGCGGATATTTGCCTGCGCCAAGGTCAAAAGACAAAATTTGAATCGTGCGTGACCGATGTGGTCAAAATAACCGAGACCGGTTTGAAAATCATGGAGGCTGAAGAGCTTTCGATTGGCAGCAAGATCGCGGAAAAATACGCTCGTTGAACTATCGGTTGCGATACCAGTCCGCACGATGATCCCCGCGCGCCCACCCGCTCTTGTCAGTTGGGAAAATGGCTCCGCAAAAAATGCGTATGTGTTCACGTCGCAGGCACACTCTGCGGGAATCGGTCTGTCTTGATGCGCGGGACCGGGTTTCGGCATCGCACCGCCAAGCTGAACAGCCTCCGGCTCGAGACGAAGCTCACGGAAGACGACGAGCAGGCGAGGAAGGGCGGGCCGCTCGGACTTGTACTCCGGGCAGGCCTCGCCCGGTCCGGAGAAGATCGAGGCCGGTGGCGTGGTGCGCTTCAAGGTGCCGCCTGCGAAATCCGTCTCGATCGCGCCGGGCGCGACGAGGGTCTCGTGTCGGTCAGGGAGCGTCGATTGACCGCAGCTGGAAGGTCGGCGTCTGGCCCTTCTTGGAAGGATCCATGAGATAGCCAATCTGGCCTTCCGCTACCCAAAGCTTGTCGCCGACGCGCGCGACGCCTGTTGGTCCAGCGAATTCCTTGATCGTTTCGATTTGGGCCCGATCCCCGACGATCGTGACCTTAGAAAGCGGACCGGCGCCTTCAACCATCACGAATCCGGTCTTGTCTGCCCTAAGACCGTCCGGAAACTTGATTGGGCGTGACGTCTCAAGCTTCGTGACGGCACCAGCGACTCCCGATTTGGATTCGATGCGGAAGAGTTCGCCGCTTTGAAAAGTGTTGACGTACAAAGCTCCATCCGGTCCGAACGCAATCCCATCAAGACCACCCTTCAGCTTGTCGTCCTGGACCCAGACGTCAAGCTCGGAAGATCCCTTCTTCAAGCGGAGGATCTGTGGCTGAAGAGTATTCGTGACGTAGAGTGCGCCGTCCGGCCCAATCGCGAGATCGTTACAGATCGAGGGTTTCGCGGGTAGTCGGGCGCTGATTTTTCCTTCTCCGGTTGTAAGGTCAAACCCCTTAACGAACGAGCCTTCGATCGTGTTTGGACCTTTGACGCCGAGCGGGGTGGCATCGTTCGAACATACCCAAAGAAGCCCTGACTTCTCGTCGGAGAGAACGCCGAACGTCGATCGCGTATCGAATGTCCCCGGCTTGATCCAGGCTTCGGCCTCGGAGGCGCCCGGCTTTACGCGCGCGATTCCGCCGTTCGTCAAGCTGCTCGCAAAGAGCGTTCCATCCGTTGTCGCTGCCAGACTTTCCGGGAACGGCGATCCTGATAGGATCACGGTCTGCGATCGGGCCTCACTCGCAACCGAGGCCGCGACTATACCTACCACCGCTACGATGACCATTCGGGACAGGTCTTGAAATAGGTCTGATTTGTTAGCGTACATGCGTTCCTCCAAGGTGGATTATATGGTCGACGTCACTTCTGAGGGGATGTTGAGGCACTCAATCCAAGATTGTCGGCCTGCGCGAGGGAAGACCGTGGTGCACGGGCAAGCACCGCAAGTGGGCGATTGAGCTCAACTCATCAAGCGAAATTGACGCTCTTGTTTAGAGGCAATTCGCGTACCCGCTTCCCAGTGAGAGCAAAGATCGCATTGGCGAGAGCGGGGGCCGCCGGCGGGACGGGAGGTTCACCAATTCCTCGCACGTCCCCACCAAGCTCCAATCCCTTGACGATGATTTCGGGTGCCTGATGGAATCTCATGGCCTCGAATAGATGAAAATTGGTCTGGACCGGCGCAAAGTTTTCGTAGGTCAGCTCGCAGTTCATGGCGTGGCCCAAGGCCCAGATGACGCCACCCCGCACCTGCGCTTCGAAGTTGACCGGGTCCAGAATGCGCCCCACATCGCAAACGGCATACACCTTGTCGATCTTGATGCCCTGAGGTGTGTAGCTCACCTCGACGACTTGAGCCATTGGCACGCCGAAGGACAAAGTCAGCGCCACGCCGCGGGCTCGTCGATCGTCGATTCGCGAGCCTTTCCAGGCGGAAATATCACGCAAAGTATGCAGCACCTTCTTGGACGGCTCATGATTGCAGAGACGGATGAGCTCTGCCATCGGATCCGCGCCCGCGGCATGGATCAGTTCGTCTAGGAAGGAAGCATGGTGGAAGCCATTGGCGGACGCTCCAACCGATCGCCACGGGCTGACTGGCACCATTTCCTTCGACTTATAACCCGTCACACGAAAGTTCGGTATTGCGAAAGGCTGGTCCCAAATACCGTTGACGCTTGAAACATCGGGGCCGGGAGGGACGGGCGCCTGTAACCGATTGAACCAGGAGGCGCCCATCGATTGTCCGGCCACATCGATGCTCATGCTCTCGACCATGCCATCGCGAACGGTTCCCTTGGCGCGCGAGAGCTGAATCGGGCGCGGATAGTCGTGCGCCATGTTCTCTTCACGGCTCCAGGTCATCTTGACTGGAACGCCTTCCATGGCCATTGCGAGTTCGATCGCCTGCAACGCATAGGTGTCGTCGAGTCGTGCCCCGAAGCTGCCGCCGATCGGCTGAGCGTGCACGTAGATCTTCTCTTCCGGCAGTTTCGTCAGCTTTGCCGCATGCCCACGGAGGAAGACCGGGATCTGCGTTCCCGTCCAGATGTCAAGCCGTCCCTTCGTGTAGAGTACGACCGCATTCATGGGCTCGAGCGGCGCGTGGGCCAGATATGGAGTCCGATACTCCGCCTCAATCGGCTTGGACGAGCCGACCAACGCCTTTTCGACGTCTCCGTCATTGCGAAGCCGGCTGTCCTGCTGGTCTTTGGAGAATGAACTCTCCAGCACCTTCCACATTCCGGCCGAGTCGGCCGGATAGCGAGGATCATTCCATTCGATCTTGATGGCGGCTGCGGCCTGAAAGGCTCTCCAGGTATTATTGGCAATGACGCCCACGCCGTCTTTGACGGGGACGATCTTTTTGACGCCTCTCATCTTTTCCGCGCTGGAGGCATCGTATCGTTTGATCGTGCCTCCCATGCCGGGGTTGGCGCGGACGGTCGCGTACGCGACCCGGTCCGGACGAATATCGATCCCGTACTGTTGTGTACCGGTAGACTTGGCGACGATATCGATCCGGCGCATCTTCTTGCCGATGTAGCGCCACTCCTGTTCCGGCCGGAGCGTGACATCGGTCACCGGCGCAAGCTGCGCTGCCTCAGCGGCCAGTTCCGCGTATGTGAGGGATTTGCCATCGGGCAAGATGACCTGACCGTCCTTGGTCTTTAATTGCGATCGTGACACCCCCGACCTTCTGGCCGCCGCCTCCTTCAAAGTCTCGCGCGCGACGGCGCCCGCCATGCGAAGCTTTTGATAGCCGTCCGGTACGGTGGAGGAGCCTCCCGTGATCTGCATGCCGAGAACGCGGCTCAACACCTCGCCACCTCCCCGCGCGCCTCGGGCCATGATGCCATCGTCGATCGTAGAGAAGGGTAGGCTATCGTCCATCACCCGGCTGTTGAAGTAGGCCGGACTTGGCGGACCGGGATCGATGCGAACCTTGTGCGGATCCACGTCGAGCTCTTCAGCAATCAAATGAGCCTGGATGGAATATGAGCCTTGGCCCTTGTCGGCTCGCGGCGTGATGAGCGTGACGCCTTTTGCGTCGACGCGGACGTAGGGCGTGATCGCGGCTTCCCATGCCTTAAGGTCCTTGAGCAGCGGATTGGGAGGGTCCTGGCGCAATCGGTAATAGCCGAAGGCGACGCCGCCGGCGATCGCAGCGGAGCCGATCAGGAACGTGCGTCTTGCAATCGTCTTGAGCCGAGCCATGCTATTTCCCCTTCATCATCTGGGCGGCAGTTTTGACGGCGCTGTGGATGCGAGTGTAGGTCCCGCATCGACAGAGATTGCCGTCCATGGCGTCGGCGATTTCGGAGTCCGAGGGATCGGGGGTTTTAGATAGCAGGGCCGCTGCAGTCATCATTTGGCCGGACTGGCAATAACCGCACTGCGCAACCTGGTGCTCGATCCAAGCCTGCTGAACGACGTGTAGGTTTGCGGGAGTTCCCAGGCCCTCGATTGTCGTGATGCTGCCGCGGACCTCGCCAGCGTTGATCGAGCAGGAGCGAACCGCGGTACCGTCGATATGAACGGTGCATGCACCGCAAAGGCCCGCCCCGCAACCGTACTTCGGTCCTGAGATACCAAGCTCGTCTCGGAGCACCCAAAGAAGCGGCATGTCCGGTTCGACATCCAGATCGTAGCGATTACTGTTGACGGTCAACTGCATTGCGAATGCTCCTGTAGTTGCGAACAACGATACCTGTCCAGCAGAAGGCCCGCAGGCGGCAGCGGCGGAATAGTCAGAGCCAGCGGCGAACCTCGGCCTTGTAGCGGCGGTAGTCCTCGCCGAACTTCGCTTCGAGATAGCGCTCCTCGCGGGCGATCACCTGCGTCTGGATCGCGATTAGCACCAACGGGAGCAAGGCGAAGGCGATCGGCCCGTCGAAGCCGATCGCAAGGCCGGCATAGATAAGCGCCATGCCGAGATACATGGGATTGCGGGTCCACCGATAAGGGCCGGTTGTTGCGATGAGGGTCGTTGGCTGCGACGGCGGAACGTTGGTGCCCATCCGCCGGAACAGCCCCGCCGCCGCAAGCATCATCGCCGCGCCGGCGACGAACAGCAGCGCGCCGGTCGCGACCAGCAACCGCCTGTCAATGCCGAAAGAGGGCAGGGTGACGAACCGCTCCGCCGCCAGCCCCAACAGCAGCGCTCCCACATAGACGAAGGGCGGAGGGAAGCGCACATCCGCGCTGTCCGGTTCGACGGCCATGCTCATCTCCCATCTGTGCTCTCAAACCACCATCGACTGCTGGGCGAAGATACCCGCCATCGCGCCCTGCGATGATGCCTGGGTGACCGAGGGCAAGAAGGGCGTGGCGAGGTCGCCGGCGGCGTAGATGCCGGGCATGCTGGTTTGGCGGCGCTCGTCGACCTTGAGGACGATGCCGGCGGGCGTCGGCACGGTGGCGAGGCCCAGTGATTCATGCAGGCTTGCGGACGGCTTGGTGCGCGGATTGGCGAACAGGATGTCGACTGCGACTTTGCGGCCGGTATCGAGATTGACGGTGGCGATATGGCCCTCGTGATGGGCGATCTCGACGATCCGGCCATCGACGACAGGTACGTTGCGGCGCGCCAGATCGGCCTGGATATCGGGCGGAATGTCGTGACCATCGGCGAAGAGCGTCAACTTGTCGGTCCAATCGTGGAACAGCCTGACCTGATTGTGCGACTGCGGACTGGACCAGACGAGGCCCCAATGCTGGCCGGCGACTTCAAAGCCGTCGCAATAGGGGCAGGGCACGATCGACGTGCCCCAGCTTTCGGCAAAGCCCGGAACATCAGGCATCTGGTCGGCGACGCCATAGCTCAGGATCAGGCGCCGCGCCCCAAGGCTTTCGCCATCGGACGTGAGGACCTTGAAATCGTCGATGGCGCCGGAGACACTTTCGGCCCGGGCACTGACCAGCTTGATCGCGGGATAACGCGCCAGCTGCTGCCGGGCCTCGGCCAGGATATCCAGCGGCGGCTTGTGATCGTGACCGAGCAGGCCATGCGAGTGGCCGGCGAAGCGGTTGCGTGGCAGACCGGTATCGAGAACAGTGACCTTGCGGCGGGCACGGCCGAGCTGCAGAGCGCCGGCGAGACCGGCAAAGCTGCCGCCGATGATGATGACGTCATCCATGGTGATGGGCTCCGTGTTGTGGATGGAGGGAGACGGGTCGGGCTTGGCGGTGGCCTGAGCGCGGGCGAGGCCGATGGTAGAAAGCGCAGCCAACTGCAGCAGGGCTCGTCGTTGCATCGAAGAAGTCACCCTACCCATTGGCTTGCACATTTCAGATACTTCATGGTATCGTAACTCAAGAATTAGAATACTGTCAAGTACTGGAATTATCGTGACCGAAAACAGCCAGGGCCGGCGCGGCCGGCCCGCCAACGAGGCGCTTGGCCAAACGATCGTCGACGCCGCGCGCGAACTCTTTTTGGAATTGGGTTTTCAGGCGACGACCTTGGACAAGGTCGCCCAGCGAGCGAAGATATCCAAGCTCAGCATCTACAGGCACTTCGAGAACAAGGAGGCGCTGTTCGGCGCGGCCATGGCGGCCGGCTGCCAGCAGTTGTTTGCACCACAGTCCCTTCTTGAAGGCGTCGACGGTCCGGTCGAAGACCAGCTCATGGCGGTGGGATCATTGCTCCTTCGCACGCTGTTGAGATCAGACGTCCGCAGTGTCGAAGCCATGGTCATGGCCGACAAGACGAGTCAAAACGCGTTAAGCAAGCTCCATTTTGAAGCCGGCCCCGCCCATGTTGTCGCCCAAATCGAGGCCCTGTTGCGTCAGTTGCACGCGAAGGGGCTTCTGAACGTGCCCGATCCTCTCCGGTCCGCCCGCTTGTTTGCCGCGCTTTTCAAAGGATCCGATCTCCTGATGATCGCACGCTTCGATCAGGCGAAAGCAGAGGACGACAACGAAATCGAATCCTATTGCCGGTCGGCCGTCGCCATGTTCATCGCCGCGCACCGTGGCAACGACCACGCGGGCGGAGATTTGCCTGCCTCAAGGTCAAAAAACAAAATTTGAAGCGTGCGTGACTGAATCGGCCAGCAGGTCAAGGCAGGCCAGCCGATCATGAAAATTGACGAGTCGGCCGCACGGTCCGACTAACGTCCGCTTTGAATCATTCTCGACGGACTCAACGAGGGCTGTCGGTTAGCTGAAGCTCCCAGAGAGCGCCGAGCCAGGCCAGAAGCGTTGCGCTTGGACCGCCCCCCATGATTCAAACTCCCAAACTGGGGGGACGAATCATGCGCTACGAACTCGCCGACTATGAATGGCTTGCCATCAAGCCGATGCTGCCAAACAAGCCTCGTGGCGTTCCTCGGGTAAACGACCGACGTGTTTTAAACGGCATCTTCTAGGTCCTGCGATCCGGGGCACCTTGGCGCGATCTGCCGGATCATTTTGGCCCTTACACGACCTGCTATAACCGTTTCGTCCGTTGGCGGCGGGCTGGTGTCTGGGGCCGCATCATAGACGCACTTGCCACTGCACATGATGCCGCTGTCCAGATGATCGACACATCTATTGTCCGCGTGCACCAGCATGGAGCCTGCGTTACGAGAAACCAGCGCCAATCGATGGGCAGGTCACGCGGCGGCTTGACGAGCAAAAATTCATGCGGTGGTCGATAGCAATGGTCTGCCGGTACGGCTGGCGCTGAGCCCCGGTGAGGCGCACGACGTTCGACTAGCCGGAAAACTGCTGTCTCGTCTGAAATCCGGGGCAATGTTACTCGCCGACCGTGGCTATGACGCCGACTGGATCAGAGAACTTGCGATGAAGAAGGGCGCGTGGGCCAACATCCCGCCAAAGAGCAATCGCAGCGATCCGATCTGCTTTAGCCCTTATCTCTACCGTGCTCGCAACTAGGTCGAGCGGTTCTTCAACAGGATCAAGCAATGTTGTCGTGTGGCGACACGCTACGACAGGCTTGCCGCCAACTACCTTGCCTTCGTTCAACTCGCTTCAATCAGGCTGTGGCTGCGCCTTAATGAGTCCGCGTCCTAGCCCAGTTGCCGCGACCGTCGCCCGAAAAGTTCCACCGGTAATCCCCGAGTTATTCACGCCGCGGTGAAACTTAGGTCCAGGTTGCGGCTTTCAGTTCCCAGGAGAGCGATCGTGAAGCGAATCCTGAAACCCTTCACTTACGTGCTGGCTGCCATCTACTTCGTGGTGGACGCGGTCTTCATGGCCGTGGCGCGGCCAATAGCGCGCTGGATCGGACGGCATTTCGAATTCAGGCGATTGCGCGTCTGGATCAGGAGGCTCCCGCCTTATCCGTCGCTCGCCCTGTTTTCGGTGCCCGTGATCATTCTGGAGCCGGTCAAGCCGGTGGCGGCCTACCTTGCCGCAACCGGTCAAGTCGTGAGCGGCGCAGTGACGTTCATTGTCGGCGAATTGCTCAAGCTGGTGCTGGTCGAACGCCTGTTTCATCTCACGCGCGACAAGCTGATGCGAATTCCCGCCTTCGCCTGGGCATACGGAAAATACGCCGCGGCGAAGGCGTGGCTGCAGGCGACCGAAGCCTGGCGCGCCATCCGCACCTTGAGCGGCGCGGCGAAGGACGCGGTGGCCCGGGCGAGGGCCAAGCTGGTCGGCAGTTTCAGCAAGCTGGCGACCTCCAGGGATTAGACCCGCGCCGGGAGAATTGCCCTCTACGCAAGCTTGCGCGCCGCGGCGGTCGCCTTGTCGCCCGTGTTCGGCGTGCCGGTCGGCTCGATGAGCAGGAGATGAACCTCCTCGCGCGCCACCGGGCGATGTTCGACACCTTTGGGCACGACATAGAGCTCGCCGGGACCGAGCGTCACCGTGCGATCCCGCAATTCGATGTCCAGATTGCCCTTCAGGACCAGAAAGAAGTCGTCGGTATCGTCGTGCTTGTGCCAGGTGAACTCACCCTTCACCTTCACCACCATCACGTCGCAATCATTGAAGGTCGTGATGGTGCGCGGGGACCAGAGGTCCTCAAAGGTCGCGAGCTTGTCGGCGAGCGATATTTTGTCGGCCATGTTTCCCCCGTGCTTCTCTTGTGAGAAACGATTTGGTATCGGATGGCCGGTGCGGCAAGACCGTATCCATTGACCGATCGAGGTGGCGGTAAAAATCCTCCGCAACCTCTAAGCGCGGTTCTCTGCGCGAAGCCATGCATCATAGGCATGGTGATTTCCGGGCACTTGGCGTAAAGAGCGCCCAGATCAAATCAGCGTGCGGCCGGGCCGTTTGCCGCGCATGCAGCTCAGGCCCCTCGGCTCACCGTTTGCGCGCCTGAATTAACCAAGGTTCTCCATCCCGTGTCTTTTCCGGCCCTGACCCCGCCGCTCGCCCGCGCTTTGGCTGAGCGGAACTACGATTCACCGACCCCCGTTCAGCTCGCCGTGCTCGCGGACGAAGCCGCCGGCCGTGACCTCCTGGTTTCAGCCCAGACCGGCTCCGGCAAGACCCTCGCTTATGGCCTCGCCATGGCCAAGGATCTGCTTGGCGATGCCGAGCGGTTCGAGCGGGCGGCCGCTCCGCTTGCCTTGATCGTGGCGCCGACCCGCGAGCTCGCGATGCAGGTTCAGCGCGAACTCGCCTGGATCTACCAGTATGCGGAGACACGCGTCGTCTCCTGCGTCGGCGGCATGGATCCGCGCCGCGAGCAGCGCGAGCTTGCCGCGGGCGCTCACATCGTCGTCGGTACGCCCGGCCGGTTGTGCGACCACTTGCGCCGCGGCCGTCTGGACATCTCGGAATTGAAAGCGGTCGTGCTCGACGAGGCCGACGAGATGCTCAATCTCGGCTTTCGCGAGGACATGGAGTTCATCCTCGAGACCACGCCGGAGACGCGCCGCACCCTGCTGTTCTCGGCAACGTTCCCGCGCGGCATCGTCGCGCTGGCCAAGCAGTATCAGCAGCAGGCGTTCCGGATCGAGGTCGCCGGCGACGAAGGCGGTCATGCCGATATCGAGTACCGCGCCATCCGGATCGCGCCCGCCGATGCCGAGCATGCGGTCGTCAACGTGCTGCGCTTCTACGAGGCGCCGAGCGCGCTGGTGTTTTGCAGCACGCGCGATCACGTCAGGCATTTGCAGGCGGCGCTCCTGGAACGCGGATTTTCCGTCGTCGCTCTGTCGGGTGAATTGACGCAGAACGAACGGACCATGGCGTTGCAGTCGCTGCGTGACGGCCGCGCGCGCGTCTGCGTCGCCACCGACGTTGCCGCCCGCGGCATCGACCTGCCGAGCCTCGACCTCGTCATTCATGCCGACCTGCCCAACGACGCCGAGGTGATGCAGCACCGCTCGGGCCGAACCGGGCGCGCCGGACGCAAGGGGACCAGCGTCCTGCTGGTGCCGCCCGCCCGCCGGCGTCGCGCGGAGCTGCTGCTCAATCTCGCAGGTGTCGATGCCGACTGGGGCACGGCGCCGCAGGCGGACGAAATCCGCAAGCTCGACCATGAGCGCATGAAGGACGTGCTGTTCACCGAGGAGACGACGGCGGACGATCTGGTGCTGGCCCAGGCGCTGCTGGCCGAGCGGCCGGCCGAGGATATCGCAGCTGCCTTGGCGCGGCTTTATCGCGCGCGGCTGCCGTCGCCGGAAGACATCCTCGATCCCGGCGAGCGAACTGGCCGGCCGCGCGATGATCGGGGTCGGGACAATGTTCGCACGCCGCGCGACGATGGCCGCACCTCACGCGGCGATGATCGCCCTGCGGGGCCGCGATCGAAATCAGGCAAATCCTCGCCGCGTCACGGCATGGGAGAGGCCAGCGTCTGGTTCCGCGCCAACATCGGACGACGCAAGAATGCGGAAGCGCGCTGGCTGCTGCCGATGATCTGCCGTCGCGGCGGCATCGACAAGGGCGATATCGGCGCCATCAAGATCATGGACACCACGACCGAGTTCGAGATTTCCGAGCGGGTCGCGGAGTCCTTCGCGGTCAAGATCAAGCGTCCGGACAAGGAAGACAATATCCGCCTTGAGCCGATGGCGGGCGCGCCGCAGCAACAGGCGCCTGCGGAAGAGCGGTCACACCCGCCCCGGCGCGAGAGCCGCGACAGCGATCATCGTGAACGTCGCGACGATCGTCCGCGCGACAAGAGCGAGTTCAAGCCGCGCAGCAAGCCTCAAGGCGAGCGCGGGCCGAAATTCGACGATGCTCCGTCTTTCGGCAAGAAGAAGCACAAGAACAAGCCGGGTCACGCAGAGCCGTCGGTCACGCCGTGGCCCGCGAAGGGCGCGCCTGGAAAGAAGCCGAAAAAGAAAAAGCATCGCGGCTGACCGGCGCCGTTCAGCGCAGACGACAATGATGCCGCCGGGTTGCACCGGCGACATCACCTGAAAAGTCGGGTGTGAGCTCAGCGGCCACC
>NZ_PTFE01000012.1:0-109483 GCF_002936975.1 Bradyrhizobium sp. AC87j1 | reverse complement strand
TGGGGGCGAGTTGAGCAAGAACGGGCGTGTCAGCGCTCCAATTCGCCGCGTATGAATGACGTTCGCCTTGAAGATTGGCGGCAAATATTCGGTCGACCATGTGGGCGTGATTCAGAACACGCAGTGCCGCCCGATATTCCGTTGTGTGCGGTTCAGCATCGACGGTGTTCAAGGCGAGAAGCAGCTCCGCATTCGAGGCGGCTTTATATTGAAGCAACAAGCATATTAGGGTCTTGGCCGTCATGTTCTTCTCCTTGCGTATCAGAGAATCCCGGGAACACCCCCCAGATGCCGATCGCAAATAGCGTCGGCATCAGAGAGCTGCACTGGCATGACGGCTACTTGTGCGCTGGCGGCCGCTCAATCGCGCACATAGGCTTTGCACGGGTATGCAGGACGGTTCAAGATCAAAAAGCAAAGTTTCTGTCACGACCATCGCCGGTCACGCGAGGTGTAAAATCAATTTGATGTGCCGCCGGAACAGGGTCTCCTTTTGGCCCGACTCGGATCTCCGGCGATGTCCGCTTTGGCGCCGCTATTGAGGGCATAGCAGACGCCAAACGCACCCTGATCCGCGGCGTTCCGATTTTTTAGTACACGCCCTAGCCAGGAAGTGCGGCCCCCGCGAGCAGCTCTCGCGGGGGCCGATTAGCATCAGTCCGCCGGATTCCAGATCAGGGCGAACACGCTATCGTCGTCCTGGCCGGCGGCGCGGCCGAGATTGGCGTAGAGCTTGCGAGGGCCGAACTCGGGCGCCGCCAGCGACAGGCTCACATAGACCTTGCCGCTGTTCTCGCCGCGGCGGATCCAGCCTGCCCCGATCTCGACGCCTTGCGTGAAGACCCGGAAGTCAGGATGGGTCTCGGCGCTCTTGTCACGGTTCGGGATGATGTCGATCTCGGCCCGGATAGAGACGGTTTTAAGCTGGCCCTTGTAGCTGCCGTTGTCATCCTGGTGACGTATCCGATCGCGGTCATGCTCTTGTCCTTCTGTTGTCCGCGAGGAGCCGATCCCCTCGCGATGGCAAGACCGTTGGGAAGCGAAACGCCTACGAACCCGCCTTCGGGGCGCAGCGCATGCGGAGCACCTGAGCCGAAAGCTTTTTTGGAGCGAAGCGGCCGCGAGGAGCCGGACGCACTTGTCCGGCGGGAAAAAAAGCTATGCGAGCGAGGGTTTTGGCGGGCCGGGTGAAAGTCCACCTCCGACTCATTCGAGCGAGTAAGCGGAAAATCCCAGAAAATCGCAACCGAATGCAAATAGCTCAGCTCCCAAGTATCTAAGTCAAACTTGCGCGATCGGCGCCTTTCTATCTCTGGAGCAAGCGTGCGCTAGGGAGTGCGACCCCTGGCGACCCAATGCATGTCCTTATAGTTGAAACCGCGCGCGAGCGTGGGCTTCACCACCATGAAGTAAGGCGAAATATCGAAATCGCGCGGCGCGTAGAGTGATGAGTGACGCGGTTCGGCGATTTCGCGCCGCACCGTCTGGCTCTCAATGTGCGTGATCGTGGGCAGGATCGGGTAACGCACAGCATCGAATGCTTGCGCAATCAGCGAAGAACAGATGATACGGCTCGCGTCGGCCGAGCCGAGCGCGATCGTTCGGCGACGACAACGTAGCGCCGCTGGCCATGGGAAAAGCTGCCGCATGAGATCGATGACGTTCTTGAAATCGTAGCCGAGGCCGATGCGTTCGGACGCGTAGCGGCAGACCTTCTCGCAGTCCACTTCGCTCAGGCCCACCGGCCGGCAGATGCGGGTCTGACAATGCAGATATTTTGACAGCGGCGCCGACACGACACCTTCGTCGATGTTGGCTTCGATCAGGACATGAGGCTCGCCGTCAATTGCGGCACACCCTATCGGCCCGACGTATAGCGCCGAATGCGACCAAGCTGATTGAGTGAGATACTTGATGCCGCCCGAAATGCGACCTTTGCCCTCGATCAGCAAAACGTCACCTGGTCGAATAGTGTCGCGTAAGGCCGTCGGATCGATCGGCGTCAACGGCTCACTAAGGTTGGCCGGCTTCTGCAGCCGCGCAATCAATCGTCCAACGCTGTCGATCATCCAGCCCATCGCTCGTCTCCTCTTTTGGAGTGGGCACTGTAATGATCTACCAAGTTGGATCTGGGACCGCGCCAGAGCGATTGTCGTACCTATAGAGCGATTGCTCTTACCGAATGCGCCACCGCTAATCGGCTGGGCCTTGGCGGGTCAGCTTAAGGAACGTCGCCGCGCAGGCTGTTGAAGAAGCATATTCAATATGCTCCGTGCCCTCGCCTTTCGGCCGCAGGTCAATCGCGACGCCGCACAACTGCCAGCAATCGCTCTACAATTGGATCAATCGCTCTGGGGCAGCGCGGCGCCAGGCCCCTACCATCACTGTATCGACGTCAACCGTAGACGGAAGGACACGTGATGATCTGGAAGACTCTCGTCAACCAATCCTTGACTCGTGCATCTCGGCCGAAAGTTCTCACCACTACCTTCATGTGCGGGCTTTCAGCGACGATTCGCCTCACCTCGACGGCGGACGGAGGAACGAAGATTCCGGCGCCACCGGCTCCCATGCATAATCCCTTGATTTCAAGCATGACCAGGGATGGCGCTCCGACCTTCGGCAGCGGGTCGAAGCCGACGATGGCCCAGCGGATTGTCTTTCACGGCCCGAGAGGCTGCCGCGTGTGGCCACTTTGGTAAGACGCCGGATTATCGCCATGATCCGGTCCCCAGCCCCCAAACCCGCGTCGATCGTCGGCGCCATGAAAGCGATGGCCGGTGCATCGCCAAAGGATCGCGCGAGCTTTGCCAAGGGGCACTGCGTCCGCGGGATCTATATTCCCTCGGATCGGGCAGACGAGGTCACGAAGTCTCAGAGCTTCACAAGACCATCACGCGTGCTGGCGCGCTTCTCAGTGGACGGCGGCAATCCCCTCGTGCCAGACACCGACAATTTCGTGCTGCGCGGGTTCAGCTTCACACTCGGGGATATTGGCCATCGCTCCGATATTCTCACGCAGAGCGCTCCCGTCCACTATGCAAGGACAACCGCGCAAATGTTGGCCTACTTGAAGGCGCGCATTCCCGGATCCGACGGGCGGCCTGATCCGGAAAAAATCAAGGCGTTCTCCACCGCCAATCCCGAGACGCTGCATCAGGCAAGCTACATGGCCGCCCACGCACTTCCTGCAAGCTTTGCCGACACCACCTACTGGGCCGTCCACGCCTTTCCCGCAACAAATCGGAGTGGCGAGACGCAATTCATCAAATTCAAGGTCGTCCCGGTCGGCAGTCAAGCTGCACTAGCCGAAGACGCGGTCAGGACGAATGGAGGCCTTCTGCGCAAGGACCTGGAAAACCGGATTGCGGCACGCGATATCCGGTTCAGCCTAATGGCGGTGCTTGGTCGTCTCGGGGACCCCATACTGGATGTCACGATCCGATGGCCGGATGAGGACCGTCGGGAGACCGTGCGGCTCGGAACAATCGTGATCACTGCAATTGAAGCGAACGAAGCGCCCGATGGATCGGTCTTCAATCCGGCAGACCTCGCCGAAGGTATTGGGTATCCACCCGACCAGATCTTTGCGGCCCGGCGCGCCGCCTACGCGATCTCACTGACACGGCGCCGCTGATCGAATGATCAGCTTTCGCTCTCGTTGGTGCTCTGCGCTTCGCGGCGCCACACTGCGGGGCTGGCGCCGACTTGCGCCGAAAACACCCGCGTAAAGTGGCTTTGATTGGCAAACCCGGCCGAGATCGCGATTTCGGCCAGTGACAGGTCTCGCGCGGTCATCAACTGCTTGGCCGCCTGCACACGCTGGCGTAGCAGCCATTGGTGCGGCGGCAGGCCGGTCGAGATTCGAAACGCGCGCGAGAAATGGCTGACCGAGAGGCCAAACTCGGCCGCGATCTGTTGCAATGAAAGCGTCCCGCCGAGGTCGGAGTCAAGCCTTTCGCAGGCTCGCTTCACCTGCCAGGGGGCCAGACCGGTCCTGGGCGCTCTAACGCGCCACCTCAATCCGCCATAGATCTGCGCGGCATGCGCGGTAAAAGCGAGCATCGCGTAATCGATGAAGAGTTGGTTGATCTCGGCCGGCTTACGCAACGCTTGCAGCAGTGCCCCGCCGATATGACGGATGACCGGGTCGTCATGACCGGCACCGAGTTGAGCGGGGAGCTCACCCACGCGCGGTGCATTGGACTGCTCAGCGATAGAGTCGAGCGCCGTGCGCGGAAGATAGAAATGGAGCGCGTGGAATGGCTTTTTGATGATGTAGCGCACATCTTTCTTCATGTCGTACAGATATGTTGCACCCGCACGGATATCGGCCTTGATCGCACGCCTGCCGCGCTCCCAGGTCTCACAATTCGGGTCATCGTAAAGCATCAGGGTGACAACATTGGCATCTTGAAGGCCCATCTCGCCGGACACGCCTTCAATGGGTGCATCATCCCGGGTCTCGGTAACGGCTATCTCGGCGTTACGAAGCGAACGCGTGATCAACGAAACCGGTTCTTGCTGCAGATGAAAAAACCGCTTCACAGTCTGACCGTAGAAACCTGACGATTTCATATGCACCGCCCCCTTGAGTGGAGCTGGACGGAATAAGCGATCGCGATCGATTGACGGTCACGACCGCTGTGAGGATCTTGAAGCAGCCGTCCGGGGCCGCCCGCAATCACATGTCACCTTCGGAGCCGCCAACTGCCTCGCGGCGCCATGCCGCCGGACTGATGCCGACCTGCGCCGAAAACACTTTCGTGAAGTGGCTTTGATTGGCAAACCCGGCCGAGATCGCAATCTCCGACAACGGCAGGTCTCGCACGGTGCTCATCAACTGCTTGGCCGCCTCGACGCGTTGGCGCAGCAGCCATTGATGCGGCGGCAGGCCGGTCGAGATTCGGAACGCGCGCGAAAAATGACCAACCGAGAGGCCAAACTCGGCTGCGATCAGTTGCAATGAAAGCGTCCCGCCGAGGTCCGAGTCGAGCCGTTCGCAGGCGCGCTTTACCTGTCTGGGCGCAAGACCGCCGCGCGCCGGTCCGGCAATGCTTTGCAGCCCGCCATAGGCCTGGGCGATATGCGCGGTGAACGCGAGCATCATGTGATCGATGAAAAGCTGGTTGGCCTCACCCGGCCGACTCATTGCTTCCAACAGCACTGCCCCGATATGACGCATGACCTGGTCGTCGTGGCCGGAGCCAAACTGACAGGCGAGATCGCCAACGGGCGGTGTACGGTTTTCTCGAGCGATGCCGTCGAGCGCCGAACGCGGCAGATAAAAGTGGAGGGAGTGAAACGGCTTGTCGATGATGAAACCCGGATCGCTCCTGAGGTCGTATAGATACGTCGTGCCGGCCCTGACATTCGCTTTCCCGACGCACTTGCCGTGATCCCACAGCTCGCAGTCCGGATAATCGTGAAGCTTCAAGCTGACGAAATAAGCCTCATCGGCCACCGAGCCGGAACGACCGGGCACAGGATTATCATCGCGGGTTTCGGTGACCGCGAGTTCGATGCCGCGCAGCGAACGCGTGATCAGCGAAGGCGGTGCATCCCTCAGATGCAACTGCCGCCTGACCCTCTGTCCGAAGGTGCTCGCCTGTGCCATTTGTTCGGACCATTCGCGAAGTTTGATCGGGCCGCCCAACTCGCTGCCATCCCTATCTCGCGGCGCATTATCCGGCACCTGAGTGCGGAGGTCTAGGTTGGCGGCGGCGCGAAACGCGATTGTGAGCATCGGCCGCCGTGACTGTCACAAAGCGATTTTGGAAGCGACTTCAATATCCACCCCCCTGATTGGGGGACCTCCCCTCCCGTCACATAAAATGGCGCGCCGAAGCGCTTTGAGCAGAATCAGACAAGACGCGGCCGTTTTGGGAAAGACCCCGTAGTTCTACGCGCCTAGAACGCCGCGGAGAACTCGACGCCCAGCGGAGCCGGCACAGGGAAACGATGGCTTCACGCCGGCCCGCCAGCCACCCCGGCGACGCGAGTGCACATCTCCTCTGAAGGCGCATCTCCATGAGCGAACCGATCTCGCGTGATTCTGCGCATGAAAATCCGTCGGCCGCGTCCAGCGCGAGCCAACGCCAATTGCGGAATGCCGAGCAGCGTTCCGCCGACGCGGAGATGACGCGCGTCCTCCACACCGAACCGGTCCGCATGGCACTCGACCCCTCCGGGGCCGCGATCGCCCACTGGAAACATGACCCGTTACACGATGTCGTCGAGCCCATGAGCGACCACGTCATCATGGCTTACAATGGCCGGGTGCAGCACGTGGAGCGGCGCTCCGGAAGATCGATTGCGAAGGGAACGTTCCGTCCAGGGGCCGTGATCATCATTCCGGAAGGGTCAAGCTCGCGGTGGGATATTCCGAAACCGGTGGATGTCGTTCAGCTCTATCTGCCGACCACAACGCTCGCGCGCGTGGCCCGCGAAGCGGACACGGCCACTGCGGTCGATCTCCGGGAACGAACCGGGCATCCCGACCCCGTTACATCTCGATTGCTCCTGAGCGCGGCCGACGCGCTGGAGGGCAACTCCGCCCTCGATACGCTGTTCAGGCATCAGCTCATCGACCTGCTCGCGACGCGCCTGCTGGCTACGCACACCGCCTCGCCCACCGCGTTCCAGCCGACCATCGGCGGGCTTTCGCCAAACGTCCTGTTTCGCGCCATCGAACGCTTGCGTTCGGACAGCGATGCCGACGTCTCGCTTGCAGCCCTCGCTTCGGATGCCGGCCTGTCGCGCTCCCACTTCTGTCGCGCCTTCAAGGAAAGTACCGGGCTCTCACCCCATGCCTGGCTGCGGCAATACCGCCTCGAGCAAGCCATGAAGATGCTGCGCGACACCGACACATCGATCGTGTCGGTGGCGGCCGAGCTTGGCTATGCCTCGCAGACGGCATTCGCTGCCGCCTTCATGCGGTTGACCGGAGAAACCCCGACCGATTGGCGACGAGGCGCGCGGTAGCAACGCGAGGATAGCTTCATGAACAAACCAATCGTGAACGATCCCCTGAAGGCTCTGCTTCGCGCACCCGATGCGCACCATGACGGTTCGCCGGCCGCCCAGCGGCGCGCTGCCGAAGTGGAGATGGCGCGCGTGCTCAAGACGGCGCCGCTACAGATGGCTTCAGACCCCGCCAATGGCGCCATAGCGCACTGGAAGCACGGGGCTCTGCATGACGTGGTCGAGCCGATGACCGACCACGTCATCATGGCCTATCCTACGGGCGTTCAGCGTCTGGAGCGGCGTACCGGGAAATTGCTGGCAACTGGAACGGCGCGTCCCGGCGTCGTGACGATCATTCCGGCGGGTTCAAGCTCGAAATGGGATATTCCCGGCCCTATCGATGTCATCCAGCTCTATCTTCCGCGCACGACGCTCGAACGCGTAGCCCGCGAAGCCGACGCATTCGCGCCCGGCGATCTCCTAGAACGGACGGGGCATCCCGACGCCATCACATCCAGCTTGCTGATGTGCGCGGCGGATGTGCTGGAGGGAAATTCGTCCCTGGATGCCCTGCTCAGGCAGCAACTGACGGATCTCCTGGCCACGCGTCTGCTGGCGGCGCATACCGGCGCGCCAGTAACGTTCGAGCCGGCCGTGGGTGGGCTGTCGCCTCACGCGCTCCGCCGTGCCATTGAACGCCTGCGCTCGGGCAGCGATGCGGACGTATCGCTCGCTGCGCTCGCATCTGACGCCGGCCTGTCTCGCTTCCACTTCTGCCGCGCCTTCAAGGAGAGCACCGGGCTTTCGCCGCACGCCTGGCTGCGCCAGCAGCGGCTCGAGCGGGCCATGAACATGCTGCGCGATACCGACGCGTCGATTGAGCTGGTGGCCGCAGAGCTCGGTTACGCTTCGCAGACGGCGTTCACGGCGGCATTCAAGAAGCTGACGGGCAACACCCCGAGCGATTGGCGCCGGCGCATCCGGTAACAGCAATCTCTCTGCAACCGCGTCAATCGCTCTGGCGCGGCCGCAGCTCCGATCCCGTAGATTTGCGGTATCGAACATCGACAGCGGAGGGAGACGAACAATGGCCTGCAAGCACTGTATCGCCCTCCTTGATATCGTACCACGGCGCAGGGTCATCGCGACCGCGCTGGTTTACGGACTGTCACTCAGCGTCCGCTTCACTTCGGCGACGGGCGAGGAAATCGAAATTCCGACACTGGCCACGACGTCGATCGTGACCAGAGATGGCGCCCCCGTTTTGCGCGATGGCTGGCCCTTGAAGGCAAGTGAGCCGATCACCCTTCAGCTCGCCCGGTCGGTGGCCTCCCGCGGCTGTCACGCCTCCTGCGAACGCCCAACGATACTAACGCCGGACTGCAGCGCTCCGTAAGCGCGCGACAATCTTCATTTCACGTCTTCGCATCGTCACCGATCGCGACAAGCCATCCCAGGATGCGGGAGCGGCAACGGTGACGCGCGCGTGGGTTCGAGAAGTCAAACCAGAGGAGTAGTCACATGAGACTTGTCATCATTGGCGCCGGCTTCGCCGGCATGTACGCCGCCCTTTCCGCCGCCCGCTTGCGCGACATCCAGGGCGTTTCGCCCGAAGAGCTCGAGATCGCGCTGGTTTCTCCCGAGCCGACGCTCGTTGTCCGCCCGCGGCTCTACGAATCGAATCCCGAGACCCTGACCGCGCCTCTGCTGGATGTCCTCAAGGCCATCGACGTTGTCTATGTGCAAGGCAGCGCCGAGACGATCGACACCCAGTCGCGCGTAGTGGAAATCGTCGCCGCGAAAGGCGCGAAGAAGAGCTTGTCCTACGACCGGCTGGTGGTGGCGACCGGCAGCCGGCTGGCTCGTCCGAATATTCCGGGTCTTGCCGAACATGGTTTTAGCGTTGACCAACTCGACGATGCGATCGCCCTTGACCGGCACCTGCACAGCCTGGCCGACCGGCCGGCATTAAACGGGCGCGACACCGTCGTCGTGGCCGGCGGCGGGTTCACCGGCATCGAGGCGGCGACCGAGTTGCCGACGCGGCTTCGCGCCATTTTCGGCAAGGACGTAAAGCCGCGCATCATCATCGTCGACCGAAACAGCGCGATCGCTCCCGCCATGGGCGAAGGCCCCCGTCCCCTCATCGAAGACGCCCTGCACAAGCGCGGCGTGGAGACCCGGCTCGGCACCGGCGTCGCGTCGCTCGACAAATCGGGCGTCAGGCTGACCTCAGGCGAACACATCGAGACCGAGACCGTGATTTGGGCGGCCGGCATTCGCGCCGCTCCGTTGACCGCGCAGGTCCCAGCCGAGCGCGACAATTCCGGCCGGCTGCTGGTCGACCGTGATTTGCGCGTGCCGTCGGTACCGGGCGTCTTTGCGACCGGCGATGCCGCCCGCGCCGCCTGCGACGATGACGGCAATTACGCGTTGATGTCGTGCCAGCACGCCACGCGAATGGGCGCCTTTGCCGGCCACAACGCCGCCGCAGAACTGCTCGGCGTTCCGACCAAACGCTACCACCAGGAGAAATACGTCACGTGCCTCGACCTCGGCGAAGCGGACGCGGTGTTCACCCGCGGCTGGGAGCGCGAGGTGACGATGGTCGGCGACACCGCCAAGAAGACCAAGCAGGAGATCAACACCGTCTGGATCTATCCGCCGAAGGCCGAGCGTGCCGCCGCCCTCGCCTCGGCCGATCCGGAGCGTGTGGGCGACGTAAGCGGCTTCTTCTAGACGCCGCGCGAAGCAGGCCGCGCTCCGCGCTGGCGGCGCGGCCTGCCCAAACAAGAACAGCCAGCACCAACCAGGAAACAGGAGAGAAACATGAACCTGCACGACCCCTCATACGCCGGCAACAAGCTGTCCGATGAGCTGGTCCCGTCGCGCTACGCGCTGCGGATCGGCGAAATTGACGTGATGGTGGTCAGCGATGGGGTGCTGACGCTGCCGGGCGCGATGTTGGCCCACAACGCCGAACAGGCTGTCCGCGAGGCCTGGCTGAAAGACAATTTCCTGCCGCCGGACGCTTTCGATTGGGCGCTCAACGTGGTCGTGGTGCGCAGCGGCGGCCGGACCATCCTCATCGACGCCGGGATGGGCGCGGAGTTTCCCCTGCCTCGGGCCGGACAATTGATCCATCGGCTGGAGGCCGCCGGCATCGATCTCGCTTCCGTGACCGACGTGGTGCTCACCCACATGCACATGGACCACGTCGGCGGGCTGCTCGTCGACGGGGTGAAGGAGCAACTGCGTCCGGACCTGCAGATTCACGTCGCGGCCGCCGAGGTCAAATTCTGGGAGTCGCCCGATTTCTCCCGCGTCTCGATGCCTGACGGCTTCCCGGATGCGCTTCGGGCGACGGCCAAACGGTTCGCGAAAGAGTACCGCAGCCAGCTTCGGCTCTTCGAGGATGAGCACGAAGTGGCGCCGGGCGTGGTGATCCATCGTACTGGCGGTCACACCCCCGGGCACAGCATCGTCCGCCTGGAGTCGGGCGGCGACCGGCTGACGTTCGCCGGCGACCTCGTATTCGCAGTCGGGTTCGAACACCCCGACTGGCACAACGGCTTCGAACACTATCCCGAAGAAGCCGCCCGCGCGCGTACCAGCCTTTTGCGAGAGCTGGCTGAGACCGGCGGGTTGCTGGTGGCCACGCATATGCCGTTCCCATCCGTGGGCCATGTGGCCGTCGCCGGTGACGCCTTTCGTTGGGTACCGGCCTTCTGGGACTACTGAAGATTAGGGATTACCTGCATCGTCCGGAGACCCACAGGCTATGAAATGGCCATCCCCGAAACCTTGTCGAAAAGGTGTGTTCGCTTCAGATCGATCGCAACGTCGACGGGACGATCCGGCGCCGCAGCCACACCCACTGGCATCTGCGCCGTGAACGGAAATGCGCCGACGGTGCCAATCACGAGCGTATGCGGCCCGAGCGGCTCCACGTCTTTCACCAACAACCGGACGGAAGAGCCTGCCGGCGCGTCCTGCGGCAGCACGTGGTCGGGCCGGACGCCGAGCACGACTGGCTTGCCGATGCTCCCTGCATAGGCCGCCTCCCGGCATTTCGGCAATTGCAACGCCGTCCCCGACGGCTCGGTGAAGATCAGTGCACCGTCGCGAGCGGCAATTTCGCCATGGATGAAGTTCATGCTGGGTGCGCCCATGAAGCCCGCGACGAAGAGATTTCTGGGCTTCTCGTAGATCGTGATCGGATCGGCCGCCTGCTCGATCCGGCCGCGATTCATCACCACGACGCGATCGGCCATGGTCATGGCTTCGACCTGGTCGTGCGTGACATAGACGATCGTCTTGGCGAGGCGGCGGTGCAACGCCTTGATCTCGGTTCGCATCTCGATGCGGAGCTTGGCATCGAGGTTCGACAATGGCTCGTCGAACAGGAACACGTCCGGGCTGCGCACGATGGCGCGGCCGATCGCCACGCGCTGACGCTGTCCGCCGGAGAGTTGCTTGGGTCGGCGGTCCAGATATGGCTCGAGGTCGAGAACCCGTGCCACGTCCTGGACCGCCCTCGCGATGCCGGCGCGCGACTCGCCCCGCACCTTCATGCCGTAGCCGATATTCTCCCCGACCGTCATATGCGGATAGAGCGCGTAGTTCTGGAACACCATCGCGCAATTGCGCAAGCCGGGACGCAACTGCGTCACATCGCGGTCGCCGATATGGATGGTTCCGCCGGTGACCGTTTCCAGTCCCGCAATCATGCGCAAAGTCGTGGTCTTGCCGCAGCCCGACGGGCCGACAAGCACGACGAACTCCTCGTCGGCTACACTCAGATCGAGCCCTTCGATGATCTTGTAGGGCCCGTATGCCTTGTTGACGTTCTCGATCTCGACGCGCGCCATGGAATCCTTTTTCCGTCCCTTATGTCGACGGCCAACAAAGCCCGGACGATGCTCACGCATCATCCGGGGAAGTCACCGCGAGAAGCTAGTTCTTGGGCGGCAGGCCCATCGCCGCGCGATAGGCGGCAAGTTGCTTCGCACGGCCGAACTCGTCGGTCAGGCGATTCCATTCCTTCGCGACCGTGTCCAGCGCGGCCTGCGGCGTGGTCTGGCCGGCCAGCGCCTTGCCAAGCTCGATCTCCACGACCTCGGTATAGGAGAAATAGCCCGGCAGACGCATGTCGAGCGCGACGTTCTTGCCGTTGATGGAGTCAGCCTGCGCGCCGAGATATTCCTTGGCCTCCTGCGGCGAGAAGATCTTGCTCCACAACTCCAGATTCGCGGTGTGCGACTTGCGGTAAGGGTTGACGCCGGTGCCGCCGGTGATCGCGGCCTGGCCAGAGACTTCGGGGCTTGTCAGCGTCTTGACGAAATCCCATGCCGCCTGCTGGTTCTTGCCCACCTTCGGCACGCCAATCTGCCACCCTCCGAACGCCATGAAGGGCGCCGGCAGGACTGCCGGGAACTTGTCCCACTTCTTGGTTTTCGCATTCCAGATCTCGTCAGAGCCGGGCAACACGGCGGAGCCGACCTTGCCTGAGATCTTCGACTGCTTGGGGTCCGCCGCGATCACACCAGTGTCGCCCCAGCCGATCGATTCCGCCACCTGACCGCCGGCCACGGCCGCGTTGACCTCGCCGAACGAGAAGTTCAGCGCATTGGGCGGGCCAAGCTTGGAGGCGCGGATGTATTCTTCCAATCCCTTCACCCAGCCAGGATTGTTGATCTGGGCATCCATCGTTTCGGGGTCGAAGAACATCGCGCCCGGATAGTTCGGGTTGTTGGTATAGGCGGCCGCGTGGCTGAAGAAGAACCAGAACTGCTGGCCGCCACGACGGAAGGCTTCCGCGGTACCCCAAAGTCCCTTGTCGGGGCGCTGGAAGAACTCCGCGATGTCGAGATACTGCTTCCAGGTCTTTGGCGGCGCCAGGTCGTAGCCGTACTTGGCCTTGAACGCGTCCTTCTCCTTGGGATCGCTGAACAGGTCCATGCGATAGGTGTAGGTGTGGACGTCGCCGTCCATCGATTGCGAATAGATCTTGCCTTCCCACACCATCAGACGTTCGCGATAGGCCGGCTCGACATCGTCCCAATCCTTGCCCGATTGCATCGCCTTCGGCATCTCGCTGAGATAAGGGACGAAGTCCGGCAACCAGGCCGGCGCAAAGCTGACCAGGTCGAACGTCGCGTCCGAGGCGGTGAGCGACGTCACGATCTTCGGGTAGAGCTCCGACCACGGAAACTCGACGACATTGACCTTGCCGCAGGTCTTCTTGGTCCATTCATCCGCGCCGAGCTTGAGCGCCGAGGCGATGTACGGCCCAGTCTGCGACGCCACCGTCAAGGTGACGCCGGAGTAATCCGGACTACAGGCCGCGTTCGCCTGGCCCGCCGCGCAAGCCATCGCGAGCGAGGTGGTCAGCATCAGAAACGTCCGTCGCAACATCGTCCAGTCCTCCCTAGATGAGTTTTTGCTATTTGATTGCCCCGAGCAGCAGGCCCGACCGCATCATGCGGCTGAGCAGGCCCGCCATGATCATCATCGGAATGATGGCGACGAGCGCCGCGGCCGAGATCGCCCACCATTCGTCGCCGCGCTGACTGTTCTGTCCCGCCACGAGGATCGGCAGCGTCTGCCATTTGGAATTGGTCAGGAACAGCGCGAACAGGAACTCGTTCCAGACAAAGGCTAGCGTGATCATGAACGTCGCCAGCAGCCCGTTCATCGACATCGGCACCACGATGCCGAGAAAGATGCGCCAGCTCGGCACGTTGTCGACCATCGCGGCTTCTTCCACCTCGATCGGGATCGCCTCGAAGAAGTCGCGCATCAGCCAGACGACGATCGGCAGCGAGAACGCGACGTAGCACAGCGTCAGGCCGACAAAGCTGTCGATGAGCTGGAAGCCGAGCCGGCCGATCTCGCTGTAGAGCAGGTAGAGCGCAAAGGCCGTGACGATCGGTGGAAACATGCGCTGGCTGACGAACCAGAACAGGATGTCCTCATTGCCGAGGATCGGGCCCGGCAGCGGCAGACGGTTGGCGACGATCGCAGCGGCAAGCGCGAACGGGAACGCGAGCAGCAGCGCCTGCGGCCGGGTGAATCCGAGCGAATTGTTGAACAGCAGATAGCCGCCGAGCGCGAGCAGGAAGAAGATCAGGCCGGCGCCGAACCGTACCCTGAATTCGAACCGCACCAGCGCATAGGCCGCCATCGCCCCGATGGCGGTTGCGATCGCTGCCGCCGACAGTCCGACGATGGTCGAGTTCAGGAACGTCCGGAAGAATTCACCCCGGATCCCCTGGTAGAGATCGATGAAGGGCTGAAGGGTCGGCGTGAAATCGACGAACGGAATATAGGTCGGGCCGCCGACCACGCCCGGCGGGGTCTTGAAAGCGGTCACCACCACCCAATAGAGCGGAAACGCCGTGATCAGGCACCATGCGAGCACGCCGACCGCGACCAGGCGGCGACTCCAGCTCGATAGTCCGGTGAGGCCCTGTCCGCTCATCGGCGCTTCTCCAGATGCGGCCGCAGCAGCGCCAGATAGGTCACGCCGATGATCGTGATGGCGATCAGGAACAGGAAACTGAGCGCGGACGTGTAGCCGAGATTGAACTTCTTGAAGCCCTCCTGATAGGCGAACAAAGTCAGCGTCTCGGTGTCCACGCCCGGTCCGCCGCCCGTCATCACGAACACGGTGTCCATGATCTTGTAGCTCTCGATCAGGCGAATGAAAACGACGGCTGCGGAGATCGGCAGCATCATCGGAAACGTGATACCCCAGAACTGCTGCCAGGCGCTGGCGTTCTCGAGTTCGGCCGCCTCGTAGACATCTTCGGGAAGCGTTTGCAGTCCGGCCAGCATCATCAGGATGATGAAAGGCGTCCACTGCCAGATCTCGACCGCGATGATGCAGGCGAGCGCCCAATGTCCATTGGTGAGGAACGGCAGGTTTGCCAGACCGAACATCGACAAGAACTGGTTGAGCGGCCCCATGGTCGGATTGAAGATCATGCGGGCCACCAGCGCGACGGCAACCGGGGCCAGCAGCATGGGCAGCAGCAAGGCCACGCGAAACAGCCGCTCGCCGGGAATGCGCGCGTTCAGCGCGAGCGCGACGCCAAACCCGATGACGTATTGAAGCCCGACGGCGATGAACGCGATCAGCGTCGTCGTGACGATCGCGTTCCAGAAGCGCGGCTCCTGCAAGAGCGTGGCATAATTGCCGAACCACACCACGCGCGGCGGAATTGGCGGAATCAGCCGATAGCTGAGGAAGCTGGTGGTGAACGAATAGATCAACGGAAAGATCGAGATCGCCAGCACGACGAGCACCGCCGGCCAGATGAAGACGTGCTTGATCGGATCGTTCCGCATCATCAGCAGATCATCCCTTCAACAGGGCTTCGATCTCGGCCCGGCGCGGCATGGCAGGCGCAGTCCCCGCGCGCGTCACGGAGATCCCGGCTGTCGCCGAACCGAAGCGCGCGGCATCCAACGGATCGGTGCCGCCCGCGAGCGCTGCTGCGAAACCGCCGACGAAGGCATCACCCGCACCCGCAGTTTCGACCACCTTGCCGGCGGCGAACGGCGGCACATGCAGCGAGCGATCTCGCCCGTGAAACAACGCTCCGCGTTCGCCGAGCGTGATCAGCGCGGTGCCGGCTCCTTTGGCCAGCAGTGCATCGCCGGCGCGGCGGGCGCCAGCAAGATCACCCACCGCGATTCCGGTCAGTGCTTCGGCCTCGGTCTCGTTCGGAACGACGTAGTCGCACAAGGCAAACAGGCTGTCGTCGAATGCGCCCGCAGGAGCCGGGTTGAACACAGTGATGCTGCCTGCAGCGCGCGCGATCTCGAGCCCGCGCTGCGCAGCAGCGACCGGCTGTTCGAGTTGGGTTACGAAGACGCGGCTGGCGCGGATCGCATCCGCCGCGGCGTCGACGTCATCAGGGCTGAGGCCGTCGGCCGCGCCGCTCACGACGATGATGGCATTGTCGCCGCGCGTCTCGTGGACGTAGATGAAAGCGGCGCCGGTCGGCGCCTCCTTGGTCCTGGCCACGCGCGGCCTGATGCCTTCGGTTTCCCAGGTCTTGATGGCGAGATCACCGAAGGCATCGCGGCCAATCCGGGAGATGAAGGTCACGTCCGCGCCCGCGCGCGCCGCCGCGACGGCCTGGTTCGATCCCTTGCCGCCCGGCCCCATGGCAAATCCCGAGCCGGCAATGGTTTCGCCGATCGCGGGCATGTTGCCGGCGCGGAAGGCCAGATCGACGACGAAGATGCCGAGGATTGCAACGCCAGACTTGCTCATGGTCGTCACTCTCCGTCCGGCGCGATGACGCCCTTGGTGAACAGGAAACAGCCGTAGAAGCGCCGCTCGCCGGTGGTGATCACGCAATAGGCCGCCTTGGCCTTCTCATAGAATGCATGGCGCTCGACCCCGACCAGCGGCCAGGATTTCCCTTCGGCGCGGTCGATCACGGCCTGCACCTCGCGCTGCACCGGCGGCACCTCCTGGGGCTGACCGACGATCTCCATCCGCATCGCGGCGTCGTCGACGAAGGTATCGAGCGGCATCACCGAGAGAATGGCTTCGATCGCCTTGGCCGTACTGACATTATCGATGCGGAGCAGCTCGCCGAACACGGTCTGGCGCGCGATGGAGTCAGCGGGGAAATTGGTATCGCACACCACGAGGCGGTCCCCGTGTCCCATTGCGCGCAAGGCATAGAGCACGTCGGCATTGAGCAGTGGATTGATGCCCTTGAGCATGTTGCGTCCTTCCCTCGTCTTCAAAATGCCCGAACTCTGACGGTCCGGATGCCAATCCATATCACCGCAAGGTGGCGTCTCTAGTCTCCGTAGGGAATCCAGATGTTCTTCACGTGAACCGCGTGACGGAGCAGGATCGGCCCTTCGCTCGCCGCCCGGTCGTACCAATCGAGCGCCAGCCCGTGGTCCACCAGCGTGCGCTTGAGGTTACCGACCGACAGCCGCTCCGCCACTGTTGAAGCCTCCTGCGAGCCGAACACCCAGAGCGCGTCGACGTCGTCATGCTCGGCAAGGACCTTTGCAAGGCTATCGCGCTCACCGGTGACGATATTGACGACGCCTGCCGGCACGTCCGAGGTCTCCAGCACCTGGTAGAAATCGGTCGCGGCCAGCGGATGCCGCTCGCTCGGGACTGCGACGACACGGTTGCCCATCGCGATCAACGGGGCCACCAGGCTGATGAAGCCGAGCAGCGGCGCTTCGTCCGGACAAGCCACCCCGACTACGCCGATCGGCTCGTGCATGGCAAGCGCCACGCCGCGCAATGGCGGCGCATGGATCGTCCCCTCATATTTGTCGGCCCAGGCCCCATAGCTGAACAGCCGCTCGATACTCGCCTCGACCTCGCCGCGCGCCTTTACGGGCGAAACGCCGGTCATGTCACCGATGCGCCGGGCGAACTCGTCGCTGCGCGCCGACAGATTTTCGGCAAGGTAGTAGAGGATTTGGGCGCGATTATGCGCTGTTGCCCGCGCCCAGGCCTCGGCCGACCGTGCGGCGGCCACGGCGTTGCGGATGTCCTTGCGATTGCCCTCACCGACTTCGCCGAGATGCTTCCCCTTCGGCGACAGCACTGCGCACGAATAATTTCCGTCGGGGCGGACCTGCTTGCCGCCGACGAACAGCTTTGCCGTCCGATCGATCGACGGCGTGCCGAATCCGGCGCCCTCGGTCGAGGCTTCAGACGGTGGCGGCAGCTTGGCTCGCGCTTTGCGGCCCGCCCAGGCCTTCGGCTTGAGATATTCGGAGAGACCTTCGCGGCCGCCCTCGCGGCCGAATCCGGACTCGCGGTAGCCGCCGAAGCCGACGCTGGCATCAAACAAATTGGTCGCGTTGACCCAGACCACGCCGGCCTGAAGTTTTGGCGCGATATCGAGCGCGAGGCCGATGGTCTCGCTCCACACGCTGGCGGCGAGCCCATAGCGCGTATTGTTGGCGAGCAGCACGGCCTCATCAGGCGTGCGGAAGGTCATCGCGACCAGCACGGGCCCAAAGATCTCCTCGATCGCCACGGTCGAGGACGGATGCACGTTCCAGAGCAAGGTCGGGGGATAGAAGCATCCCTCTGCGGGAATCGCGCCAGACGCCTGATACTTCTCGGCGCCCTCCTTCACCCCGGTTTCGACCAACGCCTTGATCCGCTCGAGCTGGACAGGAGCGACCACCGCGCCCATGTCGATCGACTTGTCGAGCGGCGGCCCCACCCGCAGCGTCTCCATGCGGCGGATCAGACGCTTGCGGAACGTCTCTGCGATCCCTTCCTGCAACAACAGCCGCGATCCGGCGCAGCAGACCTGCCCCTGATTGAACCAGATCGCATCGACCACGCCTTCCACGGCGCCATCGATATCGGCGTCGTCAAACACGATGAACGGCGATTTGCCACCGAGCTCGAGCGTCAGCGACTTGCCGCTGCCTGCGGTCGACTGGCGGATCAACCGACCGACCTCGGTCGATCCGGTAAAGGCGATCTTCTCGACATCAGGGTTTTCGACCAGCAACGCGCCGGTGGCGCCGTCACCCGTCACCACGTTCAACACGCCGGGCGGGAGGCCGGCTTCCGCCGCCAGCTCAGCGAACAGCAGCGCGGTGAGCGAGGTGAATTCCGCCGGCTTCAGCACCACTGTGTTGCCGGCCGCCAGCGCGGGCGCGATCTTCCAGGCCAGCATCAGCAGCGGGAAATTCCAGGGGATGATCTGGCCGATCACACCCACCGGGACATGGTCGGCGAATTCGCGCTCCTGCAATTGCGCCCAGCCGGCGTGATACAGGAAATGGCGCGCGGCGAGCGGCACGTCGAGATCGCGGGTTTCCCTGATCGGCTTGCCGTTGTCGATCGCTTCCAGTACCGCGAACAGCCGCGCGTGACGCTGCAGCATGCGCGCCAGCGCATAGAGATGACGGGCCCGACCGTGACCACCGAGCTTTGCCCACGGTGATTGCGCCGATCGCGCTGCGCCGACGGCGGCCTCGACATCGGCCGCGACGCCTTGCGCGATTTGAGCCAGCGTCTTGCCCGTGGCCGGCTCGATCGTCGTCAGATGCTTGCCCGAAGCCGGGGCGACAAATTTGCCAGCGATGAAATGCCCGAATGTCGCGTCGTGACGCTTCAGCCAGGCCCGCGCCTCGCCGTCCGCCTCAGGAGCAGGACCATACTCCATCGTCTCGTAGTAATGTGCGATGCTCATGCTCAGCCCACGGGGTGACGGTTCAAGGCCGAGTAGCGGCCGGTGACGTGATGCTCGAGCTGGCGCTCGATGTCGGCGAGCAGGCTCGAGGCGCCGACGCGGAACAGATCCGGTTCGAGCCAATCGCGTCCCAACTCCTCCTTCATCAGGAATTGGTAGTTGAGCACGTCCTTCGCCGTCGAGATTCCGCCGGCCGGCTTGAATCCGATCTTGAAGCCGGTGCGCTCCTCATAGACCCTGATCATGCGCAGCATCGCCAGCGTCACCGGCAGCGTGGCATTGACGCCTTCCTTGCCGGTCGAAGTCTTGATGAAGTCGGCGCCGGCCATCATGCAGACCATCGAGGCCTTGGCGACGTTGCGTAGCGTCTTGAGGTCACCGGTTGCCAGGATCGTCTTCAGATGCGCATCGCCGCAGGCGGCGCGGAAATCACGAACCTCGGCGTAAAGCGCCCGCCAATCTCCGGTCAGCACGTGCTCGCGCGTGATGACGATGTCGATCTCCTGCGCACCGTCCCTGACGGACGCCTCGATCTCCTTGAGTTTCAGATCGTGCGGTATCAGGCCTGCAGGAAATCCGGTCGAGACCGCAGCGACCGGGATGTCAGATCCATCGAGCGCTTCGACCGCGGTTGCGACGAAGCGGTGATAGACGCAGATCGCGCCCGTGTGCAGCCCGCGCCCGGCAAAGCCCAGGGCCTCAAGCAGGTCACCTCGCAGCGGCGCCCTCGCCTTGGCGCAGAGGCGTTTCACACGCTCGGTCGTATCGTCGCCGTTGAGCGTCGTCAGGTCGATGCAGGTGATCGCCTTGAGCAGCCACGCCGCCTGTGCATCCTTCTTGACGGTGCGTCGGCCAGGCAGGCTCGCAACGCGGCGCTCTGCGGCCGACAGATTGATCCTGATCTCATCGACCCAGTCCATCTCGAGCGCGCGGCCGCTGTTGCGCGCGATGGCATGCGTATGGTTGTGATCCCGCGCGTGTGGCTGCGCCGGCACCGCGGATGGATTTGATATCAAGACGCCCTGCGCCATCGGTACGCCGTGCGGTGCTAGCGAATCGGCTGAAGCGCCAGATAGACTGAATGTGCCGATTGCAACATGTGATCCTCCCATCCCTTGTCCGCCGGAGCTTCCGCTGACCTGCCATCGCCTGACAGCAACTGCCCTTTGGACCAGATGTTATTATTGTAACAAATTCACGTTGCTAAACTCACATCATTGTAAGATCATTGTCAACCGGATAAGCAAGCTCGGTGACGAAAATGGCTGAAACACCGAACGCACGCTCCAGCGAGACCCGCGTCCAGCGGCTGCAACGGCTGCGCCGCGCCGTCGAAACCAGCGGCGCACTGCATCTGAAGGACGCCGCGGACTTGCTGAAGGTGTCGGAGATGACGGTCAGGCGCGACCTTGCCGGCCCGGAGGCGGCGCTCGCCCTGCTCGGCGGCTACGTCGTCAATGCGGCCGCGCCGACCGGGATCAAATACACCTTCGAGCAGGAAATCGACCAGCACACGCAGGACAAGCGCCTCGCCTGCCGAGCCGCAGCCGCCTCGATCAGGGAAGGCGACACCATCTTCATCGACTGCGGCACCACCATGCAGTCGCTGGCGGATTGTCTGCCCGAGGACATGCCCCTCTCGGTGATCTGCTATTCGCTGAACGTCGCCTCGATCGTCACCCACCGGCCGGCGACGCAGGTGATGCTGATGGGCGGGCTTTACCATCCGTCGTCGCAGTCGTTCTCGTCGGACGACGGCCTGTCCTATCTGCGGCGGCTCGGGGTCAACAAGGCTTTCATCTCGGCCGGCGGCCTGCACTGGACCCGCGGCGCGAGCTGCTCGAATTTTCACGAGGTCGCCATCAAGCAGGCCGTCATTGCCACTGCGATGGAAAGCATCCTCGTGGTCGACGCCAGCAAGCTCGGCAGCCTCAAGCCGGCCTTCTTCTCCGACGTCGGCTCGTTCTCCCGGATCATCGTCGGCGGCTCCGTGCCGACGGACACGCGCAAGCACTTCCGCAGCCTTCCCGTCGAATACGTTACCAGCGCGACCTGATCCGGACGGGGCTGGTTCACCCGGATCAGGTCGACGATGCACGGTCCCGAAGAACCGCGCATCGGTATTACGGGCTCAGTTGCAGGCGGGCTTCGCCTTGTTGCAGGCATCCGTCAGCTCGGCCGGCGGGTCCTTCTTGAAGACGGTCTTGTAGGATTCCAGCACGTTCGACTGCGTCACCGGCAGCGACTGCACACCGACCCAGCCCGGCGTTTCCTTACCCAGCAGCGCATTCATCATCGCCATCGCCTCGGCGACGCCCTGGTCATAGGGACGCTGCGAGCCGGTGGCCTTCAGCGGACCGCCCTTGGCAATCTCGATCGCCGATTGCAGGCCGAGATCAACCGTCGTCATGGGAATATCGATGCCCTGGGCCCGCATCGAGCTCAGCGTGTCGAGCGCCGGCTGATCCCACACCGCGTACAGTCCCTTGACATCAGGGTTGCCGGTCAGGAAGTCGCCCGCGATCTGCGAGACCTTCGGCGGATCGGTGAAATCGACCTGCTTCATCTTGATGTCGGGCCGGTTCGCCTTCATCCACTCCCGCACACCCTTGGTGCGCTCGTTGGTGCTGAAATAGTCGACTCCGAAATTGACGAGACCGATGGTGCCGCCCTGCGGCATACAGGACGCCAGGATCTGTGCCGCGATCTGGCCGTTGCCCTGGCTATCCGCCGAAACCATCGTCGCATATTCCTCCGGATGCTTCAGCCCGGTCGGAATGCTGTCCATCAGCACGAGCTTGATGCCGGCTTTGGCGATCTTCTTGTAGGTCGGCGCGGTCGCAGTGAAATCGACCGGGATCGAGATGATGCCGTCCGGATGCTGCTGGATGGTGTTCTCGATATCGGCGATCTGCTTGTCCACCTGATATTCGGCGGATGCCACGCCCGTCACCGTCACGCCGTACTTCTTCAGCGTGTCGGTGATGCCCTGAATCTGAAGCTGCGACCAGTCGAGGTTGACCGTCTGCATGGAGATGCCCACCTTGAAGTGCTTCTCCTTGATCTTCGCGGCGTCGGCCTCCGACAGCGCGAGCACCTCGGGCGAAGCCGCCTTCTCGCCGTGGGGTCCCTGGCCGACGATCGATTTCGGCCCGAGCTTTGCGAGATCGACACCCTTGACGCAGGTCGCGGGCACTTCGGCGCGGGCCGAGGGGACGATCGAGACGGCCGCAGCAACAGCCATCAACACAGTCAAAGGCAAGGTTTGTCGCAAGATTGGTTTCATTGTTTCCTCCGTTTTTGGTCGCCGATTCACCGGAGGGCCAGCGACCTTGCCCCTACCCACGCAACGCGATGAACTTGTGGCTCACGCGCCGCGCCTGACTTCGACTAGCGTTTTGTGAAGGCAACCGCGGCAACGATGATCGCGCCCTTGATCACGAGCTGCATCGGCGAGCTCACACCGAGCAGAACGAGGCCGTTGTTGAGCGTGCCGATGATCAGGCTGCCGAACAGCGTTCCCAGGATGTAGCCGCGCCCGCCAAACAGGCTGCAGCCGCCGAGGATCACCGCGGCGATGACGTCGAGCTCCATGCCCTGCACGACGTCTGGCCGCGCGGCATGTGAGCGCGCGGACAGCACCAGCGCAGCCAGGCCCGCCAGCGTGCCGGTGAGGACAAAGGCCGCGGTCGTGATCCGTTTGGTGTTGATGCCGGAATAGAGCGCCGCGGTCGGGTTGCCGCCGACCGCGTAGATGCGACGGCCGAACACGTTGTAATGCAGCAGCAGGATGCCGACGATCATCGCCGCCAACGTCCAGGCGATCGGAACCGGTATGCCGAGAAACGTACCTTCCCCGAAGATTGCGAAATAGGTCTCGTTGGTAATGATGACAGGCTTGGTGTTGGTCACCATCATCGCCAGCCCTCTCGCCATGCTCAGCGAGCCCAGCGTCACCAGGAAGGACGGGATCGACAGCTGCGTGGTCAGGATGCCGTTGATCAGCCCGACCAGCGCGCCGGTGCCGAGCCCGGCCACGGCGCCCACGATCCAGCTGTTGTTGATCTGGCTCATCGCAAGAGCGGCCGCCATGCCCGACAGCGCCAACGTCGATGCGACCGACAGGTCGATCTGACGCGAGATGATGATGAAGGTCATGCCGACCGCGATGATCGACACCAGCGTTGTCTGGCGCCCGATGTTCAGGAAATTGTCGACTGACAGGAACCACGGCGAGGACAGGCTGAACACGACCAGCAGGATCACGAAGGCGATGTACAGCATGTAGGGCCGCTCGCCCCGCAGCAGATTCTGAAGAATCTTGCGGCGCCGGTCGGACCGGGTTGACGAGGCGACGACGCTGGGAGCAGTCAGTTCGGTCATGCGGGAAGCCCTTGCAAGTGGCCGGGCCCGGAAGCCTGGTACATCTGGAGGAGATGGTGCAGCTCTTCGGCGTCATCGATCTCGCCGCGCGACAGCGTGCGAGCGACACGTCCGTCGACGATGACGGAGATGCGGTCGCAGAGCTCGATCAACTCGACCAGATCGGACGAGACGACCAGAACCCCGCTGCCGTCGCAGGCGGCATTCCGGATCACGGCATAGATCTCCTCGCGTGCGCCGACGTCGACGCCGACCGTCGGCTCGTCCAGGAGCAGCACGCGTGGCCGCGGATCATTCCATTTCCCGAACACGACCTTTTGCTGGTTGCCGCCCGAGAGCGTCCTGACCAGGCTGGAAGCACCTTGCGCTTTCACCGCAAGCCTGGCGACCGCACTTTCCGCACGCCTGGCCGCGGCGCGTTGCTGCATCCAGCCCCAGCGCGAGAAATGGGGAATCCGCGGTAAGGTAATGTTTCGTTCGATCGAATGGTCCAGGACCAGGCCCTGCACGTGCCGGTCTTCCGGCACCAGCGCGACGCCCTGCTCGATCGCATCGGATGGGCCCGTCGGCAGCCATCGGCGGCCTTCGATCTCGATTGCGCCGCTCTCGATCGGCCTGAGGCCGAACACCGTCTCCAAAATCTCCGTGCGTCCGCTGCCGATCAACCCGGCGAGGCCGTGGATCTCGCCCTTCGACACGGAAAGATCGACAGCGCGCAGCTGGTCGTTGGACACGTCCGACAGCGACAGAACCGGCGATGGATCCAAATCACGCTTCGGAGCGGGCTCGTTGCGCGAGACAATTGATGCCGATCGATCAGTTCCGATGATGGCGTTCACCAACCGCTTCATGTCCGTATCGGCGGTAACAAACGTGCCGGCATTGGCGCCGTCGCGCAGCACAGTGACGCGCTGCGATATCTCGAAGACCTCGTTGAGCCGATGGGTCACATAGATCACGCCGACTCCGCGGCGCGTCGCCTTCCCGATCGCATCGAACAGGATCCGGACTTCATCCGATGTGAGCGAGGAGGTCGGCTCGTCGAGGATCAGAAGCCGGACCTCTCCCATCAGCGCCTTCGCGATCTCCGTCATCTGGCGGTAGGCGAACGGCAGCGAGCCGACGGTCGCTCGCGTATCCAGGGGAATGCCTAGCTCTTTCAGAAACGCCTCGGCCCTGGCCATCAGCGCGCGTTGCCGGACAAAGCCGAAAGCTGCGCGCGGCTCGCGGCCGAGCAACAAATTGTCCGCGACGCTCAGGGATTCGACCAGGCTGAGGTCCTGATAGACGACGGCGATCCCCGCCTCGCGCGACTTCGCCGGACTGTCGAATTCCACCGGCTTGCCGGCGATTTCGATCGTGCCATTGTCGAGGGCATGAACGCCGCTGAGGATCTTGATCAGCGTGGATTTTCCGGCGCCATTCTCGCCCAGCAGCGCGTGCACCTCGCCAGCACGGACCTCGAGGTTGACGTCGCGTAGCGCTCGCACGCCGCCAAAGCGCTTTTTGATGCCACTGAGCATCACAAGCGGGGTCGATGGCCGAGGTTCTGCTCTAACCGAACCGGACAATTCCAAACTTTTCCTCCCGTCGGCCCCGCGAAGGTGCTGGTACGATGGTGACATATTGTTATTTTTGCAACTTATATTGTTATAATTCTATCATACGGACGGCATGTCAAGGCGGATCCGTCCGGAAGCGGGTTCGGATGACCGCTACCCCGGTCGCGCCTCGTACCCTCGCGAATGCCGACACGATCAGCCGCTTTCCCGCGGGGACCTGCTCGACATCAGGGACAGCCAAGGTTTGCGACACGCTCTGAAACCTAGTCGTCCTCAGATTAGGGCGTCATTTTGCGTTCGCGGACCGGAGACGATTCCGAAGTCTGATGGGAGACGGCATATCTCGCCGTGCACGAGGGTAATCACGTTCTGTCGCTGGGGCGCTTCAAAAGCATCCCTTGGAACATCGATTGCCGCTGATGCCGACTTGCCCGGTGATCCCGTCGTTGACGGCAGGAACGCCCTGTGAGCCACGTACGCGCACCGCGCGCCGGACCGTTTGGCAAGACGCACATGGTGAGATGGCCAAGGCGGAGCCCCGGCCGAGGCGTATGCAAAGCTGCCGGTATTCGCTTTCGAGGCTGCGATCAGTTCGGCCACGTCTGATATGGGCATGACGGCCGGCACACGATGAAATTCGGAGCCGTTCCCACAGGCATCACCGGATCGAGATCCATCTCGGAGACAAATTGCGCGCAAGCATAGGTGCTTTACAGCCAGCTGCAGCGAGATCGATAGGCAGCAATCAAGAGCGCTACGAAGAGCTTCGCCCAGTCGAACGAGAGCCGTTGTCGTTTGCGTCGCGACCTTCGAACCACGCTTAACTCGGGCGAAATTCACCTGCCTGCCCAACTAAGGCGCGCTGTCTCGCATAGGCTGTCGCAAGATTATTTTTGACTTGCCGGTGCACACGTCGTGCATACGCAGCCTTCTAACGAATTGAAAAACTTGATCTCTCGCTCCAATCCATCATGAGCCCATTTGAGCTAGCTAAAGCCACAGCAATTCAAGCCGATCAAACGCGGTCCTTCGTTCACCTAGCTTGCGCTACGAGCATCTGCCTCAATGAATCTGGAACTATGCTGCAGCGCGACAGCGTCTTGTTTTCATGAAGACGGCAGCCTATTCCGACAGATATACATGTCGATCGGCGCTGGGTTCGTTCCACATTCTAGAATCGCACAAGAACCCATCGAGGTATTAGGACTTGCCGAACATCAATCTCAAGCTGCTCCACACCTTCCTCCTCGCCGCTGAGCACGAAAGCTTCCGGAAGGCTGCAGAAGAGTCCAACCGGTCTCCTTCTGCGGTGAGCATGCAGGTCCGCGACCTGGAGGAGCAGATCGGCGTTCTTCTGTTTCGCAGAACGCCGCAAAAGGTGCTGCTCACGGCCGAGGGTCGAATCCTGTTTGAACAGGCAAAGCGCGCGCTTCAGGAAGTCCAGTCTGGGCTCGATCAGCTGACGGAATCCGCTCAGTCTCGCAGCCGTCACATTCGAATGGCCTGCGTTCCGACACTGGCGTCCGGATGGCTTCCTAACATCCTTGCAACGTTCAAGGTCCGTCATCCGCGAAGCCAGGTGCAGCTCATGGAGATCTCCACCGCGCCCATGCTTGAGCTGCTGAAGCGGCAGGATGTCGAGTTCGGCATTGGTCCGGAGGTCCCCGACATGGGAGACTATGAGTTCGAGCCAATCCTTGAGGATCCCCTTGTTGCCTGCGTACCAGCAGTGTTCGACGAGGGCCAATCGAGCACCAGCTTCGCCGATCTCGTCGAAAAGCCGGTCATCCTGTTATCGAAAACGACCGCGGTTCGAGGATTGATCGACGAGACGCTGGAGACGCTTGGCGTCCGCCTCGATGTGCAATTCGAAGTCCAGGCCGCCACGACGGCACTCGCCCTCGCAGCGTCCGGCCTCGGCATCGCAATCGTACCGCGGGTCGCGCTGGTTCAGGCCGGCGTTCAGCAATTTCGTGTGGTCCCGATCTCCGATTACGTCAAGCTTCGCCGGATCGGCTTGATCACCACGCGCGGCCCGGCTCGGCGTCCGAACACCGAGCAACTGATATCATTGATCCGTTCGAGTCTGGCTCAGCTTCGCTGACCGCACTCAGAGCAACTTCAGAAGTGCATCGACAACCTGATTGGTCGTCGCATTGCCGCCGATGTCGCGCGTCCTCAGCGTAGCGTCTTCCAGGCCGGCGCGTACGGCAGCTTCGATCCTGTCGGCCCCAAGCCGTAGCCGGCTGTCCCGATAGCGCTGATCCAGACGCCTCAGCATCAGAATCGACGCCAGGATGGTTCCATAGGGATTGGCAAGTCCCCTCCCGGCGATGTCCGGCGCCGAGCCGTGCGAGGCCTGAAAGAAACCGATCCCGTCACCAACCTCCTCCGATGGCGCCATGCCCATGCCGCCGACAGTCGCCGCACCGAGATCCGAAATGATGTCGCCGAACATGTTCTCGGTGACGATCACGTCGAAGTGCGACGGCTTGTTGACGAGATGAACCGTCATCGCATCGACGAGGACGTGCTCGGATTCGATGTCGGGATAGTCCTTGGCGACTTCGTCGAAGACGGCGCGGAAGAACGCATAGGTGCGCAACACGTTGGCCTTGTCGCAGCATGTTACGCGGCGCCGTCCATCCTTCGGCGAACCGTTTCGCGTCCTGGCAAGCTCGAAAGCGAACCGGACGATTCGCTGGATACCCTTTCGGGTCTGGACCAGCGTATCGACCGCAACTTCCTCTCGCAGCAGCGCACCCGCACCGCGCGCAGCGTACAGCCCCTCGCTGTTCTCCCTGACGATGACATAGTCGATCGACCCTGGACGCCCGAGCGGAGACGGTACCCCCTTGTAGAGCTTGATGGGCCGCACGTTGGCAAACAGATCCAGCTTGAAGCGGAGCGTCAACGTGAAATCCAGCCCGGCTTCGGTGCCGTCCCGGTGAACCACACCGGGAATGCCGGCCGCCCCGTGGAGAATGGCGTCCGCCGCGCGACAGCCCTCGAACGAGGCCACCGGAAAGGAGTCTCCCGTTTCGAGAAAGTGAGCGGCGCCCGCCGGGTATTCCACGAATTGGAGCGTACCGGCCTGGACACCGGTTTGCAGCACCGCAACCGCCGCACGACCAACCTCAGGTCCAATTCCGTCGCCATGCACGACGGCAATCTTGTAAGTGTCCTTCATGATACTCGCTCGATAAATTTGATCGCGTGGTGATAGCGTCGCTTCCCTCGCGACAGGATATGCACGGCGTCGCATATTCTGCCGCTGCTCGTCGGATGATTCGTCCGGCACAGCAATTGCCACGACCGGCCGCGAGCTGGACGAATGTCCGGCTCAGTCCAGCTTGATCCAGACCCCCTTCGTGTTCAGGTATTCATCGAGCTGCTCGGTACCGCCCTCACGGCCATAGCCGCTCATCTTGTAGCCGCCGAACGGCAACGCGGGATCGATGGCGTGATAGGTGTTCACCCAAACCGATCCCGCACGCAGGCTCCGCGAGAGGACGTGCGCCTTGCTGACGTCGCGCGTGAAGACACCCGCCGCAAGCCCGTACGGCGTCGCATTGGCTCGGTCCACGGCCTCATCGAGCGTATCGAACGGCAGGGCGGAGATGACGGGACCAAATATCTCGTCGCGGGCAATCTGCATGTTGTCGGAGACACCGGCGAAGACAGTCGGCTCGACGAAGTTACCCTTCGCGAAACTCCCCTCTCTCAGTCTCCGGCCTCCGGTCACGACCTTCGCGCCTTCGTCGCGTCCGCTGTTCAGGAAGCCTTCGACCTTGTCGAGCTGCCGCTCGGAAACGAGAGGTCCGATCTCCGTCGTGGGATCAGCTCCATCACCGATTTTCAGGGCCGAGGCAAATTTCCCCAGCCGCTCGACCAACTCGTCATGGATCTTTCGCTCGACGAACAGCCGAGAGCCCGCGATGCAGATCTGGCCCGAATTAGCAAAGGCGGCCATCGCGGCGATCGGCACGGCCTTGTCGAGGTCGGCATCGGCGCAGACGATGACAGGCGACTTTCCGCCAAGCTCGAGCGACACCCGCTTGAGGTTGCCGGCCGACGCGCGAATGATCGCCTGGCCGGTTGCGGTCGATCCCGTGAAGACAATCTTGTCGACACCGGGATGTTCGGCCAAAGGCGCGCCGGCCTCAGGCCCGGTCCCGGTCACAACGTTGACGACGCCGGGCGGCACACCCGCCTCGTTCATCAGATCCGCGATCAGGAGCGGCGTCAGCGGCGCCTCTTCGGAAGGCTTGAGCACGATCGTGCATCCGGTCGCGAGCGCGGGTCCGATCTTCCACACCGACGCAGCCGTGGGCGCGTTCCAGGGGATGATCGCACCGACGACGCCGACGGGCTCCTTACGCGTGAACGAGACGATGTCGCCGGGGAGCGAATTGTCGATCGTCTGTCCATGAATCGCAGTCGCCATGCCGGCGTAGTACCTGAGCATGCCGAGCACGCGAAGCTTGTTCGCTCGCGTCCTGACGATCGGCATGCCCATGTCGGCGGTGTCGGAACGGCTGATCTCCTCCCAATGCTTCTCGAACAGATCGGCAATGCGTAGGAGCAGAGCCTGTCGCTCGAACGGCTTGAAGCGGCTCCACGGCCCCACGAAGGCGCGACGGGCAGCGACGACGGCGATGTCGATGTCGCCGGCATCTCCACGCGGGACACGACCGATCACCTCACCGGTCGCAGGGTTGCGCGTCTCGAAGACTTGCCCCGAGCGGGCCTCGACCCACGCGCCATCGACGAACATCTTGCGAGTTCGACCGTCTACGGGAAATCGGATATCAGTCTCTGTCATTGGGTCAGTCTTCCCTGTCTCAACACTCATTGTCTGTCTAGGCCGCTGGTTTCGTCTTCCGAAGGAGCCGAGCCAGGTCGGAAATGTAGGCTTGGCCATGGCCGCTCTCGACCACGGCCGCGATGGCAGTGCCGACACCGTCTGCGATCGCTTTGGATGCTCCGGAGTTGCTCGCCATCGTCTGGTAGTAGGAGATATCCTTTAGCGCATTATCGATAAAGAACGGGACCGCGCCTGCATCTCCCGTTGCGATGGCCGGGGCCATTCGCTGAAGCGCCACGCCGGCCCCTCCGCCCTTGGCGAGAACATCGACGAAGATCGCCGGATCGACGCCCGCATCGGCAGCCTGTGCGGCAGCTTCGCCGAGCAGCGCCATGAATCCGATCGACACGTAATTATGGAGCAGCTTGAGCCGATGGCCAAAACCCACCGGGCCGACATGCTCCACACCCTCTGTGAAAGAGGCAAGAACTGCGCGGACGCTGCGAAGATCGGCTTCCTCGCCGCCAACCAGAAGGTTCAGCGTTCCTTCTTCCGCGTGCCTGGCGGTGCGCGTCATGGGCGCATCGAGAAAGCGTCCACCCGCCGCCCGGACGGCGGCAGCCATTCGCAACGTCGATTCCGGCAGCGCCGTCGAACAATCGATAATGATGGTCCCTTTGCGGAGGCGAGACAAAACGCCCGTCGTGCCGGTGAGGATCGCTTCGACCTGGGGGGAACCCGTCACACAAAGGATGATGACATCCGAAGCGTCAGCGACGTCGCCGGGAGACTTGCAGGCCGAAGCCCCGAGGCCGATGAGATCGTCCACCGGCTGATTGCCCGGATGGTCGAGAAAAGCCAAGGGAAAGCCACCCCGCGCCAAGACGTTCTTCGCGATCCCATGGCCCATCAGGCCGACGCCGATAATTCCGACTCTCATCACATCAATCTCGTTCATCGCTCGGACAGGCCCCTAGTGAGCGGCGGCATACATGATCTGCTGCTCAGTCGCCTCGGTCGCCTTGATCTCTTCGACGATCTTCCCGCGCTTGGCGACCAGGATGCGATCCGACAGCGCCAGCACCTCCGGTAGGTAGGAGGAGATCACGACGACAGCCAGACCTTCATCGGCCATCCCGTTGATGAACTGGTGGATCTCAACGATGGCGCCGACATCGACGCCCCGGGTCGGCTCGTCAAAGATGACGAGCTTCGGCTTCTGGATCAGCGACCTCGCAATGACGACCTTCTGCTGGTTACCGCCGGACAGCTCGATCACCCTCGCCCTTTCGTTGATCGACCGAAGCTTGAGGCGGCTGGCCCATTGCTGCGCCAGCTCCCTCGCCTGTGCCATCGAGGTGATCGACAAGGGATTCGAGAACCGCGAGAGTTCACCCAACTGGAGGTTCTCCGCCACCGTCATCGTCTCGAAGAATCCATCGAACTTGCGCACCGCCTTGCGCGGCACCCGGTAGCGGACTGCAACGGGCTTTCTCTTTTGGTGGCGCAAGATGAGCGGCCTCGCCCTGTCTCGTGCAAGGCGCTTTTTCTGACCCCCTGTTTGGTTTTTCTGACCTACCCGCGTCCCACCGACGTCGGAGAAATCGCGAGGTACCGCCTGCGTCGACAAACACTCGCCGGTGAGAAAAACTGACACCCCGTTCAGAAATATTGCGCTTCGCCGGCATTGTCTCAGCAGGCCGTCCACCTAAGATCGGAACCCGATCGACGCCTCTGCCAACGAAAACGAAGCCAAGTCGACTTGGCCAATCAGGGAGATCCAATCGTGAAAATTCGCAAACTGCTGTTGCTTGCGGGTGCCTTCCTCGGCGTGAGCACTGTTGCGCTCGCTCAAAGCCCGCCAGACGACGAGTGCCTGAATCCCGGAAACGACGAGCTGTTGAAGCAGGGATGCGCCTATCTCGACGAGTTCATGAAGGCGTTCAACTCGCGAGACGCGGTAGCTTGGGCCAAGACTGTCCATTATCCGCACATACGGATCGCCGGCGGTCAGGTGCAGGTCTGGAATACTCCGGAAGAGTACGCGCAATCGAACGATGCAAGGCAGCTGGCGGAGGCGTCGACATGGGCCCGCTCGGCCTGGACCTATCGCAAGCTCGTGCAGAGATCCGACGACAAGCTCCACTTCGTCACGCGGTTCACGCGTTATGATGCCAACGACAAGCCGATATTGTCGGCCGACTCCTTCTACGTGATCGTCAAGAAGGACGGGCGCTGGGGAGCTCTGGTGCGGTCGAGCTATGTCGGCGTCATCGGGAAGAAGACCGCTTTCTGACCGGTCGCCCCTCTTTCAACCCCAACACAGGGCAAGCCATGAGCCAATCCGCCACCTTTGCCGGTTCCTCAAAAAGCACGAGAAGCGCGATCGAGCATTCGACTATCCGCGCCATTTCCTGGCGCCTGATCCCGTTCCTGGCGTTGGCTTACTTCTTCTCCTATCTCGACCGCGTCAATCTCGGCTTTGCCGCGCTGACCATGAACGCGGACCTCAAATTCTCGCCGCTGGTATTCGCCTGGGGCGCGGGCATCTTCTTCATCGGTTATTTCATCTTCGAGGTGCCGAGCAACCTGGCGCTGGAAAAGTTCGGCGCCAGCCGCTGGATCGCCCGCATCATGGTGACCTGGGGCATCATCTCGGCGCTGATGGCGACGGTCAGCGGCGAGACCAGCTTCTACGTTCTGCGCTTTCTGCTCGGGGTCGCCGAGGCCGGTTTCTTCCCCGGCATCATCCTCTATCTCACCTATTGGTACCCGGCCGAGTACCGCGGCCGCTTCATCGCGGCTTTTGCGATCGCAGTCCCCGTGTCCACTGTGATCGGCGCGCCGATCTCAGGCTTGCTGCTCGGGCTCGACGGCTTCATGGGATTGAAGGGCTGGCACTGGCTCTTCATCATCGAGGGTATCCCGTCGGTGCTGCTTGGCATCGTCACCTGGTTCTATCTCACCGACAAGCCGGAGAAGGCGGATTGGCTGTCGGCCGAGCAGAAGGCGTGGCTGAAGGCGAAGCTCGACTCGGAAATCGCCGCCAAGCAGGCGGTGAAGCATTTCTCGCTCGGCGAAGCGCTGTCCTCGCCCAAGGTGATCGCGCTCAGCCTGATCTATTTCGGCTTCGTCGGCGCGCTCTATGGCATGCAGTTCTGGCTGCCGCAGATCGTCAAGGCGTTCGGCCTGACCAACGCGCAGACCGGCTTCGTTACCGCGATTCCGTATCTGTTCGGCACAATCGCGATGATCCTGTGGGCGCGGCATTCGGATGCCACGCGTGAGCGCGTGATGCATGTCGGCGCGCCGCTGATCCTGACCGCAATTGCACTCGCCGTTTCCTCCTATCTCACCGATCCCACCATGACGATGGTGGCGCTGACGGTGGCTGCTATCGGCGTATTCTGCTGCTTTGGTGTGTTCTGGACCCTGCCGACCGCCTGGCTTTCGGGAACGGCGGCGGCCGGCGCGATCGCGCTGATCAACTCGATCGGCAATCTCGCCGGCTTCGGAGGGCCGTATTTGATCGGCTGGGTCAAGGAAGCGACAGGGCAAACCTCGACAGGGCTGCTCGTGCTCGCGATTCTGCCCTTGATCGCCGGCATCCTGGTCTTCGTCGGCGGGCACGAGAGCAAGCACGAGTTCGCCGAGCCGGGGCGGTAAGCCTTTCCAGCATCGCCCCGGCAAATGCGAGGCCCATATCCCAACTTGGGGTATGGGGGACTCAGCGTCAGAAGCGATAAGGCGCGGAGTGCCCTGATCCTTTACTAGACCTGGACCGAGGTCAGCTTCTTCAGGCAGCGCAGCGCAAACGACGACCGACTGTGGCGGATGCCAGGGATGCGATAGAGCTTTTCGCGCAGGAAGCGTTCATAGCCGGCGGTGCTTTCGACCGCGACCTTCACGATGTAATCGTAATCGCCGGTGGTGAGATAGGCCTCGATCACCTCCGGCAAATTCGTAAGCAATTGGCCAAAGCGCTCGAGCATCTCCTCGTCGTGGCGGTCGAGCGTCAGCTCTATGATGACCGTTTCGGGCAGGCCAAGCTTGTCCTGATTGAGCAGCGCGACGTAGCCATCGATATAGCCCTGCGTCTCCAAACGCTTCAGCCTGTTCCAGCATGGCGTGGTGGAGAGCCCGATTCTGTCTGCGAGTTGCGCCGTCGTCAGGCGCGCATCCTGCTGCAAGGCACGCAGGATCTTGCGATCGATCTCGTCGAGCCGAAGTGCATCCTTGCGCGGAGCTTTGACAGGCCCTCTGGCACGTCCGGCCGATGCCATACCAAGAATCCTATTCTCGCTTTGCTATGCGTACTTGGAACATTTGTATCGCATTAATAAACTACACCCAGATCAAAAGAACGACAATCCTGGCTTTTGCCAGTACGATGTACTTAACAAAATGAGACGTATGCGGTGTTTGTTCTCGAACTGCAGACCAGCAATATGCACGCCGCACTCGGCCGCCTGCTCGACCAGACCCGTGTCGCAGGGCTGCCGCTTGCTGCTCTCAGTGCGCGGGCGGATGCGGACGCCTGCCGCATCTCGGCTTCCATAGACATCAATGACCGCGACGTCATCGACCGGCTCGTTCGCCGCGTTGGTGCGTTATTCTGCGTCGATGCAATCGAGGTGAGAGGTGAAAGCTAATGTCCGACCCCAACCTCATCCGTGACATGATCCCGCAAGACGGGGCGGCTCAATCCGCCGAGTATCCGCCACTGAGACTACACGTGCCGGAACCGGCGGTGCGCCCGGGCGGCACGCCAGATTTCTCCAACATCCGCATTCCGCGCGCAGGCCAGGTCAATCGTCCCGACGTCGACGTGGATGCCGAGACGATTCGTGATCTCGCCTTCTCGGTTATCCGCGTGCTCAATCGCGACGGCGAGGCCGTCGGTCCCTGGGCAGGTGCGCTCTCCGACAACGAATTGCTCGAGGGCCTGCGTCACATGATGACGCTGCGTGCGTTCGATGCGCGCATGCAGATGGCGCAGCGTCAGGGCAAGACCTCGTTCTATATGCAGCACATGGGCGAAGAGGCCGTGAGCTGCGCCTTCCGCAAGGCGCTCAATCCGGGGGACATGAATTTTCCGACCTATCGCCAAGCCGGGCTTTTGATCGCCGGCGGCTACTCCCTGGTCGAGATGGCCTGCCAGATCTATTCCAACACACACGACCCCCTGAAGGGGCGCCAGCTGCCCGTGATGTATTCCTCAAGGGAGCACGGCTTCTTCACGATCTCGGGAAATCTTGCCACCCAATACATTCAGGCGGTCGGCTGGGCGATGGCCTCGGCGATCAAGAACGACACGAAGATCGCGGTCGCCTGGATCGGCGACGGCGCAACGGCCGAATCCGACTTCCACGCGGCCCTCGTGTTCGCTTCGACCTATCGCGCGCCGGTCGTGCTCAACATCGTCAACAATCAATGGGCCATCTCGACCTTCCAGGGCATCGCGCGAGGTGGCTCCGGCACCTTCGCGGCGCGCGGCCTCGGCTTCGGCATTCCGGCTCTACGCGTCGACGGCAACGACTACCTCGCCGTCCACGCCGTCGCGAAATGGGCGTGCGAGCGTGCACGCCGCAATCTTGGCCCGACCCTAATCGAGCACGTGACCTATCGCGTCGGCGCGCACTCCACCTCGGACGATCCCGCGGGCTATCGGCCGAAGACGGAGTCCGAAGCGTGGCCACTCGGTGATCCCGTGATCAGGCTGAAGAACCATTTGATCGTCCGCGGCGCCTGGTCCGAGGAACGGCACAAGCAGGCCGAGGCGGAGATTCTGGACTCCGTGCTATCGGCCCAAAAGGAGGCCGAGAGCTACGGCACCCTCCATTCCGAGCAACGTCCTTCGGCGCGCGACATGTTTGAGGGCGTATTCGCGGATATGCCGCCACATCTGCGCCGCCAGCGCCAGGAAGCCGGAGTCTGAACCATGCCACGGCGGACCATGATCGAAGCGATTCGCGACGCCATGGATGTGATGATGTCGCGCGACGATAACGTCGTCGTGTTCGGCGAGGACGTCGGCTATTTCGGGGGCGTGTTTCGCGCCAGCCAGGGCCTGCAAGCGAAATACGGAACGAGCCGTTGCTTCGATACCCCGATCAGCGAGCTCGGTATCGTCGGCATCGCAGTGGGCATGGCGGCTTACGGCCTGAAACCCTGTGTCGAAATCCAGTTCGCCGACTACATGTATCCAGCTTACGACCAGATCGTCTCCGAGGCTGCGCGGTTGCGCTATCGCTCCAACGGTCAATTCACCTGCCCGCTTGTGGTGCGCATGCCGACCGGCGGCGGCATTTTTGGCGGCCAGACGCACAGCCAGAGCCCGGAAGCTCTGTTCACGCATGTCTGCGGCATCAAGACCGTAGTGCCGTCGAATCCACGCGACGCCAAAGGCTTATTGATCTCTGCGATCGAGGACCCCGATCCCGTGATCTTTCTCGAACCGAAGCGGCTCTATAACGGTCCATTCGACGGTCATCACGACCGACCGGTAACGCCCTGGTCGAAGCATGATCTCGGCGAAGTCGACGACGGACATTTTGCAATTCCGCTCGGCAGCGCCGCGATCCGCAGGCCGGGTGAGGCCGTCACCATCCTCGCCTACGGCACGATGGTGCACGTCGCCGAGACCGCCGCGACCGAATCCGGCATTGATGCCGAGATCATCGATCTTCGTTCGCTGCTGCCGCTCGATCTCGACACCATCGAAGCCTCGGTCAAGAAGACCGGACGCTGCGTCATCGTGCACGAGGCGACGCTGACCTCTGGCTTCGGTGCCGAGCTCTGCGCATTGGTCCAGACACGATGCTTCTATCATCTGGAAGCCCCGATCGTGCGTGTCGCCGGATGGGACACGCCCTATCCGCATGCGCAGGAATGGGACTACTTTCCGGGTCCTGCACGAATCGGTCGCGCGTTGATCGAAACGCTGGAGGCTTGAGATGGCCGAGCGCGTGATCAGGCTGCCCGACGTCGGCGAAGGCATTGCGGAAGCCGAGCTCGTGGAATGGCATGTGAAGGTCGGCGATGTCGTGCGCGAAGACGCCGTGCTTGGCGCCGTCATGACCGACAAGGCGACGGTGGAAATCCCCTCGCCGGCGGACGGACGCGTCATCTGGCTCGCCGGCAGTGTGGGCGACGTTCTCGCCATCGGCTCGGACTTCGTTCGGCTGGAGGTGGACGGCAAAAGCGCGCCAGCGGCGGAGGCAGTGAAACCCGCATCGCCCGGGGCAAACGCTTCGGCCAAAAAGTCTCATGATGCCGCAAGTGCCGCAAGCGGGGCGGCGAGCGAGCCGCCCAACGCATTGAGGTTGCAGCCTTCGGCGGCGCCGCGCCATCACGCAGACGATCGGCCTCTCGCTGCCCCCGCGGTTCGGCTCCGCGCGCGGGAGGCAGGCGTCGACTTGCGTCAGATCCGCGGCACGGGTCCCGCCGGGCGGATCACCCATGATGATCTCGACGCCCATCTCGCGCGCGGCCGTACCGGAACGACGGCGACGCCGTATCCAACGCAAACCGCGGTCACCGACATCAAGATCGTCGGCTTGCGACGCAAGATCGCCGAGAAGATGTCCGTTGCGAGCTCGCGCATTCCGCACATCACTTATGTCGAAGAGGTCGATGTCACTGCGCTCGAGGATCTGCGCGCGAAGCTCAATAGCCAGAAACAGCCGGGCAAGCCCAAACTGACAATGTTGCCGTTCCTGATGCGCGCCATGGTGCGCGCGATCGCCGAGCAGCCGCATCTGAATGCCCATTTCGACGACGAGGCCGGGATCGTTCACCAGCACGCAGGCGTTCATATCGGGATCGCCACGCAAACGCCGGCCGGCCTCGTGGTCCCCGTCGTCCGGCATGCGGAAGCGCGCGACCTCTGGAGTTACGCCGCCGAGGTGGCACGGCTCGCGGAAGCGGCTCGGAGCGGCAGCGCCACCCGCGACGAGCTCACCGGCTCGACCATCACGATCACATCGCTCGGCGCGCTGGGCGGGCTCGCGACGACACCTATCATCAATCATCCGGAGGTCGCAATTGTCGGTGTCAATCGCATCGCGATCCGTCCGCATTGGGATGGCGCCGCCTTCGTGCCGCGTCAGATGATGAACCTGTCGTCCAGCTTCGACCACCGGGTCATCGATGGGTTCGATGCAGCCCAGTTCGTGCAGCGGATCAAGACACAGTTGGAGACACCCGCCATGATCTTCATTGACGGGTAGGATGATGACCGAAATCACCTGCAAGCTCCTCGTCATCGGCGCCGGCCCCGGCGGGTACACCTGCGCGATCCGTGCCGGCCAGCTCGGCATCGATACGATCATCGTCGAGGCCGAGAAGCCGGGTGGAACCTGCCTCAATGTCGGCTGCATTCCTTCCAAGGCCTTGATCCATGCGGCCGGTGAGTATGAAACCATTGCGCGCGCCTCGACGGGCGAGAGCGCACTGGGCATCACCACGGCGAAGCCGTCTCTCGACTTCGCCAAGACCATCGCCTGGAAGGACAATATCGTCCGACGTCTGAACGGCGGTGTGGCTAGTCTCTTGAGAAGGGCCGGTGTCAGGCCAGTGACTGGCTACGCCCGTTTCCGCGACGGCAAGACCGTCGAGGTCGAAACGCAATCCGGCCGGCAGGTGATCCATGCCGAAAAGGTGGTGATTGCGACAGGCTCCGAGCCGGCTGCGCTGCCGTTTCTTCCCTTCGGCGGCCGGGTGATCTCTTCGACCGAGGCATTGGCGCTCACCGAAATCCCGAAGAAGCTTGTCGTGGTCGGCGGCGGGTACATCGGTCTTGAGCTCGGCACTGCATTCGCGAAAATCGGCACGGCCGTCACGGTCGTGGAGGCCGCTCCACGCGTTCTCCCGCAATATGATCGCGACTTGAGCGAGCCCGTCGCAAGGCGCCTGACCGCGCTCGGGGTCACGGTTTTGACGGACGCAAAGGTGAAAGCACTCGCCACCGACGGAACGGCGCTGGCGGTCGAGACCGCCGATGGTGAGCAGGCTTCGCTCGCAGCCGACAAGATCCTTGTTACGGTCGGCCGCAGACCCGTGACGAGCGGCTTTGGCCTCGAGCAGCTCGATCTCGACATGGATGGACCCTTTATCCGAGTCGACGACCGATGCCGCACCTCGATGCGCGGCATCTGTGCGATCGGAGACGTCACGGGCGAGCCGATGCTGGCACATCGCGCCATGGCGCAAGGCGAGATGGTGGCCGAGATCGTTGCCGGCCGCCGTCGTGCCTGGGACCGGATTTCGATCCCGGCGATCTGCTTCACCGATCCCGAGATCGTCACTGTCGGCCTGTCACCGAGCCAGGCGAGTAACAGGGGTTTCGACGTCAAGACGGACCTGTTTCCGTTCAAGGCCAATGGCCGTGCAATGACGCTGGATCGGGAAGACGGCTTCATCCGGACCATTGCGCGAGCCGACAATCACCTCCTGTTGGGTATCCAGGGCGTTGGCGCCGGCATCGCGGAGCTTTCGGCAGCCTTCACTCTTGCGCTGGAGATGGGCGCGCGGCTGGAGGATATCGCCATGACCATCCATGCGCATCCAACCCAAAGCGAAGCCTTTCACGAAGCTGCGCTGAAGTCGCTGGGGCATGCGATTCATATCTAAGCACAGGCACCACCTGCGCCGTAGAACTGCCACCTGGCGCCACAACGTGCGCCCATCAAATTCGAGTCGCCGCCAGAACTCGGTTCTTGGCGCCACAACGCAGTCGCAGCAGTCGTCATTCTTGCAGCATCAATCGTTGCCCCTGTTACCGGCCAGTGCTGACTCGGTCCTGTCCCATTTCGAAGGGCCTGCTCAACTTTCTTGACCTCCCGGTGCACACGTAGTGCACACGCTGCCATCTAAGTGATTGAAAGACCTAAACTCCCAATCCATCATGGGGGCTATGGAAACTTCCGATCTAACCCGTCCATTTACTGAGATATTCGCCTCTGCCCAGCCCTTGATGTGATTGGACCGATTGAGAAATCTGGTGTGACAAGGCTTCCGCAACCTTGAATCGGAAGCGGAAATCGCGTCTTCGGAGTCCCGGCGCACGCGTCACGCAAACCCTCAGCGAGAGGGCGCACGCCACTTACAGGACATGCATCAAAGGCCCGCGAGCACTCAGCTGGGAGATATCGGCTTCGATCATGTTCAATCGGCAATGTGAATCCAGGTTGCGCAGACGCTGCGCCCATTCGATCGCGACCGCGCAGACCGAAGTTTCCGTCCCTGGTCAGACGACACACCCGGTTGCTCACATCCGCGCATGATCCGCTTGTCTTGTGTGAATTACATTTGTCACAATGACAGATCATATGTATAGTTGATTGAAATGACACATAGCCGCTTAAGCGGCATCGTCAGCCAGGGAGAGCGCCGGAAGCTTCAGATATCACGACTACAATGACCGCCCCACTCCGAGCGGCGCGGGGCAGCGCATTCGATTCGAGCGACAGACCGTTGCGCGCCCAACGCACGGCATGACACGCGACCCAAAGCAGAGGCGTCATGGTCCGAGTTATTCAGATTTCCGATACGCATCTCAGCCCCAGCAAGCAGCACTTCGAGGCAAACTGGGCGCCCCTTGCGCGCTGGATCGCGCAGCATAAGCCAGATCTCGTCATACATACCGGCGACGTGACGGTCGATGCAGCCGATCAGGAAACCGACGCAGCATATTGCGCGACCCAACTGGCCTCGCTCGGCGTCCCGGTCGTGGCGGTTCCGGGAAATCATGACGTCGGCGAGGTCGGCAATCCGCATCAGCCGGTAAATGTCGAGCGGCTCGATCGCTTTCGCCGCCACTTCGGCGACGACCGCTGGCTACGCGATGTGGACGGTTGGCGCCTGATCGGCCTCAATTCGATGATCCTCGGCGGCGGCCCCGAAGAGGCGCGGCAGACCGAATGGCTCGAGGCCGCGATGGCCGACGCTGCGGGGCGTCGCCTCGCCTGGTTCACGCACCGGCCGCTGTTCATCGAGTCACCGACCGAGGCCGACACCGGTTACTGGTCGGTCAAGCCGGAGCCGCGCCGCGCCCTTCTCGATCTGCTGCAACGCTACCGGGTGGAGATCGTGGCCAGTGGACATCTGCATCGCTGGCACGAAATCCGGCTGAACGGCACGCACTACATTTGGGGGCCGGCGGCCGGCTTTCTGGTCGGTGAGAAACTGGCGCCGCCGATGGGCGGCGCTGCGCGGCTTGGAGCGGTGGTCTACGACATCGACGGCGAGAACATCGACGTGAGCATTCGTCCGGTGCCCGGCCTTACCGATTACTGGATCGACGACGTCGTGCACGAAGTCTATCCGCCGCGCGAAGCTGAGGCGTGAGCTGCGATGGCCGGCCTCACATTGCGCGGCATCCGAAAGACTTTCGGCGACACGGCCGTCCTCAACGACATCGACCTCGATATTGCGGACGGCGAGTTTCTGACGCTGGTCGGCCCCTCCGGCTGCGGCAAGTCGACACTCCTACGCATCATCGCCGGGCTCGAATCGCAGGACTCCGGGTCGGTCTCGATCGGCGGGACTTCGGTCGACCATTTGCGGCCTCACGAGCGCAGAATCGCCATGGTGTTCCAGAATTACGCGCTCTATCCCCACATGTCGGTGTTCGACAACATCGCGCTGCCCCTCACCATGACGCGCCTCAACCTGTTCGAGCGCCTGCCCTTGATGCGTCATCTGTCACTCCGCCGCAGGCGCATCATGAACGAGATCGCGCGTGAGGTGCGGGCCGTCGCGGAGCAGCTTCGCATCGAATCCTTCTTTCACCGCCGCCCCGGACAGCTTTCGGGCGGGCAACGGCAGCGCGTCGCGCTTGGCCGCGCAATGGTGCGTCATCCGCAGGCTTTCCTGATGGACGAGCCATTGTCGAACCTTGACGCCAAGCTGCGTGTGCACATGCGTGGCGAGCTGACCGAGCTGCACGCGCGTCTCGGCGCCACGATGATCTACGTGACACACGACCAGATCGAGGCGATGACGATGTCCGATCGCCTTGCCGTGATGGATCACGGCGACATACTCCAGCTCGGCACCCCCGCCGACGTCTATGAACGGCCCGCCACGACCGCGGTCGCGCAGTTCATTGGCAGCCCGGCGATCAATCTATTTCAGGCCCGTGTCGGCCCCGGTGGCCAGGTCGAGCTGCTCGGCCGGACACTGCCGATCGATGTCCGCAACGCGCCGACGCCGGAACTGACGGTCGGCGTGCGTCCGGAAGCGATGCGGATCGGAGGCGGACCGTGCGCCGTCACGTGCAGGTTCCGGCGCCGCGAAAATCTCGGCTCGGAAAGCATCCTTCACTTCGATCTCGTGGCCTCCCCGGAAGTGGCGGTGCTCTGCCGGGTCGACAACGGCATCCCCATCCCCGAGGGCGAAGTCCCGCTGGCCTTCGAGCCACGGGATTGCCACGTCTTCGACAACAACGGCCGCCGCATCGAGGTGGAAAGCCGCAATGCAGCCGGCCGCGACCTGCGCCGTGCGAGCGAGGTCCGATGAACACGGTCGCGGCTCAAGTCACTCCGCTCGACGCGGTGCCGCCAGCCGGCCGCCAGCGATGGGTCGAGCGGTTCGCGGGCTTGGGCTTTGCCGCACCGGCGTTCATCTTGCTGGTCCTGACGAATCTGGCGCCGCTGGCTGCTCTCGCCTTCCTGAGTTTCACCAACTACGAGCTGGGTGCACTCGACTTCTCGTTCGTCGGCTTCAAGAACTTCGGCGCGGCGCTCCAGGATCCCGTGATCCGGCGCTCGGTTACCAATACCCTGCTCTACGTGGCGATTGTCGTGCCCGGCGGCGTCCTGCTCTCTCTGCTGGTCGCAATCCTGATCCACCAGCGCAAGCGCACGCGCAGCCTCTATGAGGTTATCTATTTTCTCCCCGTCACCTCGACGCTCATCGCAATGGCCACGATGTGGCAGTTCCTGCTGCACCCGACCCTGGGGCTCATCAATCAGGCTCTCAAGGGGCTGGGTTTTGCCGAGACAGCTTTCCTGAGCGAGCCGCGCCTCGTCATCCCGACGCTCGCCGCGATCGGCATCTGGCAGCTCGTCGGCTTCAACATGGTGCTGTTCCTTGCCGGCCTTTCGGCGATCCCCCGCGATCTCTACGAGGCCGTCGATATTGATGGCGCGAGCCATCCCATTGATCGCTTCCTGAAAGTGACGTGGCCGATGCTTGGTCCGACGACAATGTTCGTGACCGTGACGACCTTCATCACCGCGTTCAAGATCTTCGACACGGTTACGGTGATGACGCGTGGTGGCCCCGGAGGCGCATCCGAGGTGCTCCTGTATGCCATCTATCTGGAGGGATTTCAGTACTTTCACATGAGTTATGCGGCGACGCTCACACTCGTCTTCCTAGCGTTCACGCTCGTGTTCTCGGTGCTGCAAACCTTCATCCTTGACCGACGGGTGCACTATTGATGCGCACCTCGGCCACGATCACTCGCCCGCCTACGCCGGTGGCGATCCGGATGCGGCGCCTCGTGTCGCTTGCGCTCGTCCACGCGGTGCTGATCGGCGGCGCAGTCTTCATGCTGCTGCCGTTCGTTTTCATGCTGACAAGCGCGATCAAGCCGCCGGGCGAGATCTTCGAGGCGACGTTCCGGCTCTGGCCGCGCCAGTTCTACGGATGGCAGAACTTCGAATCTGCCCTGAGCACCGCGCCGCTCCTGCGTTTTCTGCTCAACGGTCTCATCGTCTGCGGCGGAATCCTCGTCGTCCAGCTGCTGGTCGCGATTCCCTGCGCCTATGCGCTCGCCAAGTTGAAGTTTCCGGGACGGCCGATCCTGTTTTCGCTGGTCCTGCTCGGACTCTGCATTCCGGTCCAGGCGCCCTCGCTCCCGCTCTACATCGCGTTCGCCGAGCTCGGCATCCTCAACACCTACCTCTCGATGATGATGCCCTTCTTCCTGTCGGTGTTCGCGATTTTCCTGTTCCGCCAGTTCTTCAAGTCCTATCCGGACGAGATCATCCAGGCCGCGCGGCTCGATGGCGTCGGTGAGTTCGAAATCGTGTGGCGCATCGTCGTGCCGAGCGCCTGGCCGGCGATCGCGGCGTTTTCGATCTTCTCCGTCGTGGCGCACTGGAACGACCTGTACTGGCCGCTCATCGTCGTCTCCGACACCAAGCTCGCAACGCCGCCGCTCGGCATGATGTATTTCGCCGATTCCGAGTTGGGATCGAATTACGGTGCACTCGCCGCCGGCGCCACCATCATCACGGCGCCGCTGGTCATCGCATTCCTGATCGCGCGGCGGCATTTCATTGCCGGCATCACGATGACCGGAATCAAATGACTTCAACAACCGCCAGGGAGACACCGTCATGCTGCATCGCCGAGACCTCCTGAAGAGCGCCGCGGCCGTCGGGACGACCGCGCTTTCAAGCCCGTTCCTGACGCGATCGGCCCACGCGCAGGACGTTACGCTAGATGTACTTTATGCCTTTCCTGCCTTCGCGAAATTCCATGAGCCGATCGCCCAGGAGTTCATGAAGCGGCAGTCGGGCATCAAGATCCAGTTCCGGGCGCCGGCGGCGAGTTATGACGAAGGTCATCAGACTATGCTGCGGCAGGCCGTCACGAACCAGCTGCCCGACGTCTACTATTCGGGTTATCACCTCCTCGCCGAGCTCGTGCGCACGCTGGTGAAACGCAACCAGATCACCGAGGTAGCCTCGCTGCTGCAGAAGGAGGACGCCGCCTGGCGCAAGGCCAACTATTCCGACGGAATCCTGGCCCTCGGGGCGGTCGACGGCAAGATCTACGGCCTCGCATTCAATGCGTCGCTGCCGGTCATCTATTTCAACACGCAGCTCGTGAAGGAGGCGGGCGGCGATCCGGACAAGATGCCCGACAATTGGACGGACATGATCGCGCTCGCCGTCAACATCAAGAGCAAGGGATCCGATGTCGCCGGCATAGCCTATAACATCCATGACTGGCCCGACGACTGGCTGTTCCGCTCCCTGATCTTGCAAGGTGGCGGCCAGATGCTCGATGCATCGGAAACCGCTGCCGGCTTCGGCAACGATGCCGGGCTGAAGGCTCTGGCCCATTGCCGGCGGTTCGTGGCGGATGCCAAGATGCCGCTGATCGATTGGGACTCCTCGCGCCAGCAGTTCATCGCCGGGAAAATCGGCATTTTCGCCGACACGCCGGCCCGGTTGCGTCAGGTCACGGATCTGATCGGCGACAAGTTCACCTTGCGCACCTGCACCTTCCCGATCGACGACAAGCAGAAGGGTGGACTGCCCACCGGCGGCAACGCGGCAATCATCACGGCGAAAGATCCGGCAAAGCAGCGGGCCGCCTGGGAGTTCCTGAAATTCGTGAGCGGACCGGAAGCGCAGAAGATCGTGGTTGAGACCACGGGCTACATGCCGACCAATTTGCGCGCCTCGGGGCCCGAATTCCTGACTCCATTTTACGACAAGAACCCGAACTTCCGCACCGTGTCGCAGCAGATCGAGCGCGCGAAGCCATGGCAGGGCTATCCAGGCGGACAGTCCGTGAAGATCTGGCGCACGCAGCGCGAGATCATCCATGCCGTCATGCGCGGCGAGACGACCGCCGAGGCCGGGCTCGATCGCATGGTCAAGGAAAGCAACGCCTTGATGAAGAGTTCGTAAGCAACGGACAGCCGGCCACAGCAGGTGGCCAAGCGCTGGTAAAGGCCCCTCTCCCCGGAACAGGACTGCCGTGTTCATCATCATTGCCCAGCTGAGCGATTTCCATGTGCGTCCGCATGGCAAGAAAGCTTACGGCGACATCGATACCAACGCGATGTTTCACGACGCGATCGACGCCGTGCTGAACCTCGATCCGCAACCCGACTGCGTCGTGGTCAGCGGCGATCTGACGGATTGCGGGCTCGAGGAGGAATACGAGATTGTCGCCGCCGGCCTGGCAAGGCTGCCGATGCCGGTATTCGTCATTCCCGGCAACCACGACCGGCGCGAGCAATTCATACGGTCGCTGCGACCACGCCACCGCTATCTTCCGTCCGACGGCTTCATCAACTTTGTCGTGGACGATTTCCCGGTCCGGCTGATTTTCCTCGACAGCGTCGAGGTCGGACAGACCCACGGGACTTTCTGCGCGGCACGGCAGCAGTGGCTACGCGAAGTGCTCGCGGCTGGAGGCGGCAAGCCGACGGTCATTATCATTCATCATCCGCCGTTCCTCGTCGGAGCCGACGGAATGGACGAGCTGGGTATCAGCGAGGCTACAGCGCTCAACGCAATCATCAAGGACCATCCGGACATCGAACGCGTGCTGTGCGGTCACTATCACCGCTCGATCACGGTGCGCTACGCGGGGACCGTGGGCTATGTGGCGCCGAGCACGGCGCACCAGGTCGCGCTCGACCTGGGGCCCGGTCATGGTAACCGCTTCATCAAGGAGCCGCCGGGATTTGCCTTGCACTGTTGGCGGCCGGACATGGGCATCAGCAGCCATCTCGTTCCGATCGGAGACTATGGTCGCCCGTTCGACATCGCGCCCGATCGGGACGATCCGGGAATCGAGGACCGCAAGAGCCTTCCGACGCTGCTAGGGCGCGCAGAGGCCGTCGTTGCTGAGGCTGCGGCCAGGCTGGTCGCGATGCAATCCACGCCGCTACGCACAGAGCGCAAGGACGGGCTAGATATCGTCACCGAGGCGGATCTTACCTCCGAGGCGATCGTCGTCGCGGGCTTGAAGGCGCTGACGCCGGATGCCGGCATCCTGGCCGAGGAGAGCGGCGCGAGCCAAGGGGACCATGCTGCGCGCTGGATCATCGATCCGCTCGACGGGACGATCAACTACGCGCGGGGGCTGCCGTGGTTTTCCGTGACGGTCGCCTACGAGGTCGGCGGCGAGACGAAACTTGGCCTGATCAACGCTCCCAGGATCGGACTGACGGCGCGCTATCTTTCGGGAGAAGGCGCGACGATCGACGGCGCGCCGGCACGCGTCTCCACGACGCGTTCGCTGTCGGATGCGGTCGTCTCGGTGATTCTGACCTCGCATTTCTCGCCCGACGAAGTCCAGCGGACGACGCGTGTGATCGAACTGCTTGGCAAAGTGGCGCGCGGCGTGCGTATCGTGGTCTCGGGCGCGGTTGAGACGGCGATGGTCGCGTCGGGTCGCCTGGACGGATTTGTCTCACTGAAAGCCGACATCGTCTCGCACGCGGCCGCGATGCCGATGGTGTGGGCGGGCGGCGGGCAGGTCACGACACTGACGGGGCGTCCGTGCCGCAACGACGATCTCGACAAGATCGCTTCCAACGGATTGATCCACGAGGAATTGCTGGCTCTGGTGCGACACGCGCTGCAATGACGGAGCTTTATCTCGGAAACAGCTTGTCGCGAATGTAGCGCGAGGTCGGGGTCAGTCTGGCGCCGCGCGGCTTGCGCCAAACCGCTCGATCGATCTCCTTCTTGTCGCCGACCTTCAGCCGCCCCGACACCTTCTTGGCCAGGAAGATCGCATCGCTCATCCGCCGGCCGGTTCGGCCCTTCCTCGCTTTCACTTCCTTCCATAGTTTCAATGGCCCGAGCTTCAGCTTGGGAAGCTCCTCCCTGATCTCGCGACGAAGGCAGCTCCTGTCGCTCTCGCCTGCCCGCTTTCGGCCGCCGGGAAACATCCAGAGCCCGTCACGCCTGCGTCGCACCATGAGAACGCGCCCTTTTCTTGCGACGACCAGCTTCGACGATTTCGCCATTGGCACCAGTCCTGCCGAGCACTTGCGAGATAGCGCTCAATCTACGGGCAGATGATCGCCTTGATGATGCCGTCGCGCCGCGCGACCTGCTGCTCGAACGCGGCAGGCGTCTGGTCGAGCGAGAAACGATGCGTGGCCAGCGGCGCCAGCTTGACCTGCCCGCCTTGCGCAAGCGCGATGGCGCGCGGATAAACTTCCGGCATGCGCCGTGAAAACTTGATCGACAGGCCCTTTCGACGCGACTCCGCGCCGCTGAGGATGTACTGATTATTCTCCGGGATGCCGACGAGGACGACCCGGCCACCGATGCGGGCGCAGCGCGCCGCGTGCTCGAAGCCGTGCGATGAGTCGGTTGCCTCGATCACCAGATCGACGCCGCGGCCTTCGGTGGCGTCCCCGACCTCGGCGTAGCTGCGGCACGCCACGTCCGCCCCGAGGTCGCAGGCCAGTGCAGTACGCTGCTCGACAGGGTCGATCGCGATGATCTTTCCGCTACCTGCAAGCCGCGCCAGTTGCACGAGCAGTAATCCCACCGGCCCGCAGCCGAGCACCGCCACGCTTTCCAGAAGCCGCGGGCGCGCCAGATCCATCGCATGGATCGCGACGCCAAGCGTCTCCAGGATCGCCGCGCCGGCCGGGTCGATGCTGTCAGGCACCAGATGCACGGCGGATCGGGGCACGCAGACGAATTCGGCCATGGCGCCGTTGTGTGGCGCGTAGCCCAGGAATTTCACATTGGGGCAGAGATTGGTGTGGCCGCGGTGACACCATTCGCAGCGGCCGCAGGGAATGGAAGGATCGACCGCCACCAACGCGTCGGCCGAGAACCCCGCTTTTCGCGCCGAGTCAGGCGTGAGGACACCCGAGAACTCATGGCCCAGGACGAACGGCCTGACCTGGGTCGGGCCAGTTGTTCCGCCCTCGAGATAGGAATGCAAATCGCTGCCGCAAACGCCGACAGCCTTGACGCGGATGATGAGCTCGTCCTCCGCGAGCGGCTTCGGCTCGGGGATATCGAGGACGCGGATGTCACGAATGTCCTGGAGCACCGCAGCGCGCATGTCGACGCCATCCTTCTGAGCAATTGTCTCTCCTATATTACATATGTAACCTTGAGGTGACAAATGCTTTTGCACGTTTTCGGCACGCGCGTGGGCTATCGCGCCTTCGGTGCCAAAGGCCCCTCTCCGTTGCGAGAATGCGGCTATTTTTGCTTGTCGATCAGTTTCAGCGCGGCGACGGCGGTGTTCTCGTCCGTCACCAGCACCTTGCCGATCCGGCCGCGCAGCACCGCGGCGATGATAGGAGCCTTGTTGAGCCCTCCGGCGATCAGCATCGACGTCGGCACGCGCGCCAGTTTCTCGAGCGGCAGCGCAATGGCGCGGCTGTTGATGCCGTGATCTATGGGCCGGCCGGTCTTGTCGAGAAACTGCGCCAGGACGTCGCCGACGGCGCCTGCCGCCCGCAGGTGCTCGGCACGAACGTCCGGCGGCAGCCCATGCCGCATCAGCAGCGAGCGCGGTGTCAGATCTCCCATGCTCAACAGCGCTAGATCGATCTTCTCAACGCTGTTCAGCACCTCTTGATAGACCTCTTGCGCCAGGAAGGTGTCGCGCGAGCGCCGGCTGCTGACAAAGATCGGGGCGGCCAGATAGCTGCACTGGGCGTGCAGCCGGTGCGCGAGCTCACCCGCAATCTCGAAGGTGTTGAGCTCGAGTCCACGCGACAGTCCCCCCATCATGGAGACGATGGAGAGTTCGGGATAGTCCGCCGGCGTGACGTAACGGATGGTCTCACGCAAGGTCGCGCCCCAGCCGATACCGATGATGCGCGGCCGCTTCTGTTCGAGGAATTTCGATAAATACGCGCCCGCCGCCATCCCGATCAGGCTGCCGACCTGCTCGGCATTCTCCGGGCTCGGGATGACAACCGCGTCCTCGAGACCGCATTCCCGGCGCAAGCGGTGCTCCAGCTCCGTGCAACTCGCAAAGGCGGAGTTGAGGCGGATGTTGACGATACCGGTCTGCCGGGCATCCGACAGCATGCGATTGACGCGGGCGCGGGTCAGCCCTAGCCGCTCGCCGATCTCGGCCTGGGTCAGGTTCTCCATGTAATAGAGCCAGGCGACCCGCAGGATGGTTTGGTCAGTCACGGCGCAGCCCCCACAGCGGCCTCAAGGCACAGTCAGACGTCCGAGCATTTGAGGCGATCTTTCGTTGGTCGTCAAATCTGTGCCGTGCGGATCTCGTCATGCGACCCTCGCGCCCGGCGCGCCATCCTCGACCACAAAGCTCGTCAGCCGGCGCACCGCGCTCGCGGCATCCTTGACGTCGTCGAGCGCCTCGAATCCCACAGTGCAATGCCGGGCGTCGAGCTCCACGGTCGCATAGCCGCGCTTGTCGCCACGCGCATAGACCAGATGCGGATTCTCCGCCAGCGCCTTGCGCACGCTGGCTTCGCTCGGACCGTCTGAGGTGATCGACGTGCCGACGAACTCGGTCGCAATGGTCGGTCCATCCGGCCGGGCGAAATCATGCTTCAGATCGGCGGTAAAGAAGGCGTGACGGTCGCCGCCGATCACGATCGGATTGCGTCGGCGTTGCGCCACGAGAGAATCAAGGAGACGGCGGCGGGCATTGGGGTAGCCGTCCCAGCCGTCCATCCAGAAATGCGCGCCGTCGTCCCCGTTTCGCTTGTCCTGCGCCATCAATGTCTGCTGCGCGACGATTGTCCAACGGCCGCGACAGTCGCGCAGTCGTGCATCGAGCCATTGTTCCTGTTGTTCGCCGAGCATCGTCCGCGCTTCATCCGTCCGGCTCACACAGTCAGCCACCCAGGTCGGACGCCCGCTTCCGACGCAGGCCGATGCCGAGCGATATTGCCGGTCGTCGAGCAGCAGCACGTCGAGCATCTCGCCGAAGCGATAGTGTTCATAGATCGTGGCGTCGGCGCTGCGCGGGCGCGCCGAGGGTGGCAGCGGCATGTGCTCGTAATAGGCCTGATAGGCTGCCGCGCGGATCTTCAGGAACCGACCGGGATCGTGCACGGTGTAGGAGCGATCATTGGCATAGTCGTCCATCACCTCGTGGTCGTCCCAGACTGAAAGCCAGGGAAAGGCAGCGTGCGCCGCTCGCAGGTCGGGATCGCTCTTGTAGAGTGCGTAGCGGTTGCGGAATTCTTCGAGCGTGGTCGGAATTCCGACGCCATGCTGGCGGACGTGGCGCGATCCCCAGGATTTCTCGTAGATGTAGTCGCCGAGATGCACGACCAGGTCGAGGTCGCGTGCGGCCATGTCGCGGTAGGCGGTAAAATAGCCCTGCTCGTATTGCTGGCAGGATGCGAAAGCAAAGCGGAAATGCCGCGCCGCCCTGGCGGGCGCGGTTCGGGTGCGTCCGACCGGGCTGAGCGCCGGGCCGGCGCGGAAGCGGTACCAGTAGACGCGATCCGGCCGCAGCCCCGCCGCCTCGGCATGCACAGAATGCGCAAGGTCCGCGGTCGTCCGCACGAGGCCGTGGGAGGCGACGCGCGAGAAGGCCTCGTCCTCCGCAACCTGCCATTCGACGTCCACTGCCGCGTCCCGCATGCCCCCGCCCTCGAGCGGCTGCGGCGCAAGGCGGGTCCACAGGATGACGCGATCCTCGCGCGGGCATCCGGACGCAACGCCGAGCGTGAAAGGATCTGCGCTGAGCGAAACCGGCGCTCCCCGCACGAACCCGGCGGGCGCAGCCAAGGCGGCGCTCGCCAGCGATCCCGTGAGAAAGCGGCGGCGGGGAATCATGGGCGCTCCGGCATCGTTTCGAGCTGGCGGCGAATGCTCACGGCGAGATCCGGCCGATCGGTCGTGATCTGCCGCACCGGTCGGGCAAGCCAGTAAGCGATATCGTCCGGCTCGTTGGTCACCCATGCACCGAGACGCTCGGATCCGAGCATCTTGAGGGCGAGCGGCAACGCGAGCCCCAGGAGCGATTTCTCGACCGCGACGATGCAGCCGGGAATGGCAGCCAATTGGGTCAACGCGGGCTCAATTCCGCCCATCATCTCCGCCGAACGACGGTCGAGCGAAATGAGCACCCGCGCCTCGGGCGATAGCCCGAGCACGGTCTCGATCACGCCGGGCACGAAGCAGGTGATGATTGCACGCCGTTCCAGGCCCCGGCGCTTGATCTGGTCGATCAGCCGCGCCTCGAGGCCCGAATAGGAATTGCCAAGCGCATCCGTCTTGATCTCGATGTGGAGCTCGAGCGTGGTTTCGCTGAACACGTCGAGCACCTCGTCCAAGGTCGGAATGCACTCATCGCCCGCATCACGAAGACGCATTGCCGTCAAGCGTCGCAAGCTGCGCTCGCCCACCGGTCCGCTCTCGAATGTGGTGCGGTCGAGCAGCGGATCATGGATCACGACGACACCGCCATCCGTGCTCTGATGGACGTCGAACTCGACTGCGTCGACCCCTTCCCTGCACACATTGCGGAAGCCCGTCAGGCTGTTCTCCGGCCAAAGATTGCGTCCGCCGCGATGCCCGGCGATGAAAACCATGATCAGTCCCTATTTGCTGCTGTCGACAAGACCCTTGATGAACCAGCGCTGCAACAATAGGACGACCAACACCGGCGGCAACATCGTGAGGAGCGCACCACTCATGGCGATGTTCCAGGCCGGCTCGCTGTCGGAGCGCGGGATCAGGCCCTTCAACGCAATGACCGCCGTTGCCATGTCCTTGTCAGTCGTGAACAGCAAAGGCCAGAGATATTGATTCCAGCCGAACAGGAACAGGATGATGGCAAGTGCCACCATGTTCGGAACGGACAGCGGCAGCAGGATGCTCCAGAAGAAGTGCAGCGGCGAGGCGCCGTCCAGCCTCGCCGCCTCGCACAGCTCCTCCGGGATCGTCAGGAAGAATTGGCGAAAAAGGAACGTGGCAGTGGCTGAGGCAATCAGCGGAAGGATCAGCCCCGGATAGGTGTTGACCATGTTCCATTCGAGCGCGATCGCGACCTCGTGCCCGCTGATCCAGCGCCAGAGATCGGCGATATGCAGCGTATCCAACAGCCATTGCAGGGGCAGCGCCGCATTTGCCACGGCTTCGAAGGTCGGCACGATCCGGACCTCGATCGGCAGCATCAGCGACGTGAAGATCAGCCAGAATGCGAGCATTCGATAGCGGAATCGGAAGTAGGTGATGGCGAAGGCCGAGAGCAGCGATACCGCGATCTTGCCGGCCGTGATGCCGAGCGCCACGATAATCGAATTAGCGAAGGTGCGGCTGAAATTGCCCTTGCTCCAGGCCAGCTGCAGATTGTCGAAGAACTGGCCTCCCGGCAGCCATGGCAACGGAACTTTCTGCACCTCGGCCACCGTGAGCGAGCCGGCCACGAATGCGAAATACAGCGGTACGCAGACCATCAGCGCGCCGGCGATCAGGATCGCGTGGCAGAGCATGTTGAGGATCGGTGAGCGTTCCACCATGCGGCTAGACCCCGTAATTGACCTTGCGGTCGAAGTAGCGGAATTGCAGCAGCGTGCAGGTCAGCGCAAAGCTCATCAACAGAACCGACTGTGCAGCCGAAGAGCCAAGATCGAGATTGACGAAGCCGTCGACGAAGACCTTGTAGACCAGAATGTTGGTTGCACCGGCCGGGCCGCCCTTGGTCACGGCATCGATGATGGCGAAGGTTTCGAAGAAGCCATAGATGAAATTCATCACCGTGAGGAAGAAGATGGTGGGCCCGAGCATCGGCAACGCGATCGAGACGAAGCGGCGGATCGGTCCCGCGCCGTCCACGGCGGCAGCCTCCATCAGGGACACCGGCACCGCGAGCAACCCCACGACCAGAAAGATATAGTCGTAGCAGATGTGCTTCCATGACGCGGCCAGCGTCACCAGGATCAGCGCATCGGCCGGATTGAGGTTGGGGTCCCATGCAATACCGAGCCCGTGCAGCACCTGTGCGAGCGGGCCGACCGCCGGATTGAACAGGAAGGCCCACAGGATACCGGCGATCGCGGGCGCAATGGCATAGGGCAGCAGGATGATGGTGCGATAGGCGGAGCGGCCACGCACGATCCTGTCGGTGGCAAAGGCCAGCACGAGCGCGCTGCCCAACGTGAGCACATTCTGCGCCACCGTGAACCAGAACGTCACCGTGATCGACTGGCGGTAGTCGCTGCTCGCAAGCAGCGTCTTGAAATTGTCGAACCACACGAACTGAACGTTGGTGCCGAATGGATCGCTGAGCAGAACGGACTGCATCAGCGCCCGCAGCGACGGAATGAAGAAGAAGAACAGCAGGATCAGCAATTGCGGCAGCAAGAGCAGTGTCGGTAGGCCGGGACCGTCGCCGAAATTGGCGCGCTTCAGTCCGGCCTCCTCACGCGGTCGCGTTCTGCCCGACCGACGCGAGCCGCCGGCGACTGCCGCCGGCACGGCCTTGGACCCACCGCCCCCGTGCCTTCCCTGAAGCATGGGTGCGCGTGCCTCGCGCCACGGGATGGACAGGCGCAACGTCATGGACGCTCGGTTTCCGGAGTCTTCCCGGCATTCAGCTTTTCGAACTGCCGCAGGATCTCGTTACCCCGCTTGACTGCGTCATCCATGGCCTGCTGCGGCTGCTTCTGACCGGCAAACACCGCCTCGACCTCCTGGCGCTGGGCCAGCATCGTCTGCACGAAGTTGCCAAAGCGGAAGCCACGCGAATTCTCGTTCGGCGTGCCGCGCGAGAGCTGCAGCACCGCGATCTCCCTGGTCGGATGATCCTTGTAATAGCCCCGCTCCCGCGCGAGCGCATAGGCGCGATTAGTGGCGGGAACATAGCCGGTTGCGCCATGCCACCAGACCTGGGTTTCCGGCTGCGCGACGAAATCCAGGAAGGCCGCGACGGCCTCGTATCGCTCCGGCGTGTGGCCCTTCATGACCCAGATGGCCCCGCCCCCGATGGTACTGTTGAGCGGCGGATTGATGTCGCTCTCGTGCGGGAGGAAGGTGGCGCTCCAATTGATGGTCGCATTGCGCTCGATGTTGCCGTGCGAGGCGGTCGAATTGACGAAGGTGGAGCACCGCCCCGACGTGAACAATTGCTCCGGACTGAAGCCCTGACCCGCGATCTGCATCACGCCGTCGTCGAGCCATTTCTTGAGCCGCGCGACTTGCGACACCACCTTCGTCTTGTTGTAGACGAACTCGGTGCCGAGCCCGTCGAAGCCGTTCGCTAGCGTACCGTAGGGCTGGTTGTTGATGGCGCTGTAGTTCTCGAGCAGGCTCCAGTAGAAATCGCCGGGCAGCACCGTGCCGCACTCGCTGATTCCCTTGGACTTGATGGTGTAGAGCTGCTTCTCCAGCTCCTGCCAGGTGTCGGCCGGCTTGTCGAAGCCGGCCTTCTGGAAGTGATCCTTGTTGTACCAGAAGATCGGCGTCGACGAGTTGAAGGGCATCGCCGACATCCGGCCCTTGTAGCTCCAGAAGCTTGCGACGGGTTTGATGAAGTCCGAGAAGTCGATCTTGTAACCCTTCTGCTCCACCAAATCCTGCACGGGGACAATGGCCCCTGAAAGCAGCATCGTCATGTAACCGCGCTCGGCGATCTGCACCATCTCCGGCGGCCGCTTGGCACGATAGGCGGCGATCACCCCGTTGGTCACCTCGTCATAGTTCCCCTTGGCGACAGCGACGACCGTGTACTTGTCCTGCGACTTGTTGAACTTCTCGACCAGCTCATTGAGCCGGTCGCCGAGGACGCCACTCATGGCGTGCCACCACTGGACCTCGACCCGTGCCTGCGCCGGACCAACCAATGCCAACGCGCCGAACAAGGCCGCAATGAATGCGACTTTCCTACCCATGGGCAGCCCTCCCTCGCCGGGCAAAAAGACCGGGATATACATTTGTATTTTTATCATGACATATGTGTCGAGATGATGAAAGAGGGTCGAATGTCCTCTCCTACGCAGGCAGCGCCGACGTTGGATGCAAGCCGTGCCTGGGTACGCTCGGTCCGCCGGTAAAGGGGCTACGAAGCGCCTCGAATTGCCCGGCCGACCTTCTGCAGCGCTTCGAAGGCTCCAAAGCGCCGATCGGCCCAATTCGCCAGAGCGGCCTGGGGTTGATGGATGTCTCCCAGAACAGACATCGCCTGCATCGCCTCGCCGAGATTGGCATGGTCGCCCGATGCAACTGATCCAAGCATCGCGGAGCCGAGCAGGACGGCCTCCGGGGATGCCGACGCAGCCACCGTCAAACCCGTCGTATCGGCGAGGACTTGCCGCACAAGGCGGCTCTTTGCGGCGCCACCGCTGACCACGATCGTATCGACCGCGATGCCCTTGTCCTGCTGGGCGCGAACGATCTGCCTGGCCCCGCAACCGAGGCCGCACAGCCCGGCAAGATAAAGCGCCAGCAGGCTCTCCAGATCCGAGCGCATATCGAGCCCGGCAATCAGCCCACGCGCGGCAGGGTCCGCGAACGGCGCGCGATTGCCGAGGAATTCGGGAACGACGTGAACCTCGCCCACCAATTGCGGAATCATTCCGTCACCGCCGCGGGATTCGGTTTCCGAGGCAAGCCAATCGGCAAGCGTCTGCTGCTTCTGGCGTGCAGCCTGCGTCGCTTGCGCGGAATGCGGATGCATCTGCAACAGGTGTTCGATGGCAGCGCCGGCGGCCGACTGCCCGCCTTCATTGAGCCAAAGCCCGGGCACCATGGCGGAGAAATAGGGTCCCCACACGCCGGGGACGAAGGACGGATCCGGCGTGGTCGTCATGGTACAGGCGGACGTTCCGAACACATAGGCCATGCGCGTCAGCACCGTGCCCGCCGTGCCGCGCGCGCCCACCGTACCAACACCGCCGGCATGTGCATCGATGAGGCCGGCAGCGACCGGCGTACCCGTCGCGAGTCCGAGATTGGCCGCAGCCTCCCCCGTCAGGCCCGCCGCCAGCCTCGTTCCGCCGGGCACGATCTCGGTGCCGATCCTGCGGAACTGCTCGTCCGCCAGCACGCCGAGGCCGACCCTGCGGAAGAATTGATCGTCCCAGCGGTTTTCATGACCCAGATAGGTCCACTTGCAGGTCACGGTACAGATGGAGCGGGACAGGCTCCCCGTCGCGCGCCAGGTAAGAAAATCGGTCAAGTCCATGAACTGCCACGCACGGGAAAACGTGTCGGGCATGTTTTCGGCGAGCCACAAAAGTTTCGGCGTCTCCATCTCGGGTGAGATCGTTCCGCCGACATAATCGAGAACTTTTTCGCCCGTCTGGTTGATCCGGCGCGCCTGATCGGCGGCGCGGTGATCCATCCATACGATGACGTTGCGAGCAGGATCGCCGGACGGGCCGACCGGCAGCGGCGCGCCCCCTTCGCCAAGCACCACCAGCGAGCAGGTCGCATCGAAGCCGATGCCGGCGATGCTGTCCGGCGCGATGCCGGCCTGTGCCACCGCGCCACGCACGCTGCGGCATACGGCACGCCAGATGTCCTCGCTTGAGTGCTCGACGATGTCGCCGGCCTCCCGCCAAAGTGCGATGGGGGAGCTGTCACTCGCCATCAGCCTGCCGGAGCGGTCGAACACGCCGGCCCGTGCGCTGCCGGTGCCGACATCGATGCCAAGAAAATGGCGGTCATCGGATTGTTTCGTCATCTGGATCGCCAATCGGAGAATGCTACAGATCGTTGCTCTGCGGCAGAATGACGAGGTCGCGGATGGTGACGTTCCTCGGACGCGTCAACATGAAAAGCACCGCCTCTGCGACCTCCACCGGCTGCATCAAGCCACCTGCCGCCATTTCTTCCTCGATCTTTTCTTTGGGCCAGTCCTTGATAAGCGCGGTCACAACCGGACCTGGCGCAACGGCACCGACGCGCAAACCGTATTTGGCGACCTGTCGGCGCACGGTATGCACGAAAGCCTGCACGGCGTGCTTGGACGCAGTATAGATCGGCTCCCAGACGACAGGGACAAGACCGGCGATCGAACTGGTGACGATGATGTCGCCGCTCTTGCGCTCAACCATGTGCGGCAGCACCGCATGAATCGACCGGAACAGCGCATTGATGTTCAAATTGAGCATGCGATCCCAGGCGTCGGGATCGCCGGCGAGCACCTCGCCGCCGACATAGGCGCCTGCGTTCGCGTGGAAGATGTCCAGCTGTCCCGCCTTCTCCAGCAACTGAGGCATCATGGCTTGCATGCTCACGGGATCGGTGAGGTCGATGCGTAACGGAATCGCCTGATCGCCCAGCTCGACGCAGGCTTTGCTCAGCGCCTCCTCCGCCCGATCGATCAGCACCACCCGCGCACCCGCGCCGATCAAAGCTCTGGCGCACTCGAGACCGATGCCCGATGCGGCGCCGGTGATTGCGGCAACTTTTCCTGCAAGTTCCTGGGCCAAGGCTTGTCCTTTTCTTGTTCGAGTTATTCAAGCTCGGCCATGGGAGAGGCGTGAGCGTCGTGCCAGCGAATCGACGATGACCGCAATGGCAAGGACCGCGCCCGTAATCATGTACCGTAGCGACGAGGAGAGATCGAGCAGCGTCAGGCCGCTCGCGATGGACTGGATGACGATGACGCCGAGCAGTGCGGAATAGGCGCTCCCGCGACCGCCGAACAGGCTCGTGCCGCCGATGACCGCGGCGGCGATCGCGTTGAGATTTACATCCCCGGTCCCGGCCTGCTGGCTGGAAGATGCCAGCCGCGCCGCGGCAAGAATGCCGCCGGCCGCCGCCAGCGTGGAGCACAGCACGAACGCGGTCAGATAGACCCGGCGAACATTGATGCCGGCCCGGCGGGCCGCCTCGCGATTGCCGCCGACGGCAGACATCGAACGGCCCCATTTGGTCCGCGTCAACGCGTAGTTCATGACCACGCACAGGCCGACGAACAGACCGAACATCCACGGAATGCCGCGGCCGAGATTGAGATAATAGACGACGAATTCGAGCATGACGGTGACCAGCAGCGCCTTCAGCACCATGCGGCCGAGCGAACTGGCCGATAGCCCCGCCTGCCGCCGGCGCAACGCTGTGCGATAGCTGGTCACGAACATCACAAGGCTCGCAACCGCCGCCAGCACGTAGGACACGATTGGCGGCATGACGAGCATCTGCCCGAAATTGACCAGTGGCGATCCGTACGGAAGGTTGATCGAGCCCGAGGAGCCGAGCAGATACAGCTGCAGGCCGAGCCACCCCAGCAGGCCGGCCAGGGTCGAGACGAAGCTCGGCATCCCCAGGCGATTGAACAAAAATGCGTAGAGCGCGCCGATGGCAGCGCCCAGCACCAACGCCGTGACGATCGCCACGGCGACCGGCCAATCCTGACCGACCCAAAGCACGCCAACCAGCGCCGAAGCGAACCCGCTCACCGAACCGACCGAGAGGTCGATCTCGCCGACCATCAGGATACAGACGATGCCCAGCGAGATCACGCCCACCGTCGAACAATCGAACAGCAAATTGACCAGGTTGTTCGGCGCCAGGAAAACAGGGTTGAGACTCTCGAACGCCGTGCAGATGACAATGAGCCCGACGACCACCGGCAGCGAGCCGAGGTCGCCCGACCGCACGCGATCCACAAACGCGCTGAACATGTTCCCAAATGTGTCCGTGTGCTTGACGCGCTCGTCACTGCGATCGAGCGGCCGCGTCATCGAAACCCGTTGTGCGTCGTCGGTCATCGGCCAAGCTCCGGCGACTGATGGGCGCGGCGCCGGCTGGCGCGGCGCGAGACCGAGTTTTCGTCAGCACCGGTGATCGCGGTGACGAGATCCTGGTTGGAAGCGTCGGGCTCGAACTCGCCGTTGTTGCGGCCGAGGCGCAGCACCACGATTCGGTCCGCGACCGCGCGGACGTCCTCCATGTTGTGACTGATCATGATGACGCCGAGGCCGCGGGCGCGAACGCGCTCGACGAGGTCCAGCACCTCGGCGGTCTGGGCGACGCCAAGTGCGGCGGTGGGCTCGTCGAGCAGGATGAGCTTCGGCTCGGTGAGCAGCGAACGCGCGATCGCCACGGTCTGGCGCTGTCCGCCGGAGAGCGACGCAACCGGCTCGCGCACGCTCGGGATCCGCGCCGACAATTCGTTGAGCAGCGTCCAGGCGCGGAGCTCCATGGAGACCTCGTCGAGCCGCATCGGATTGAGCTCGCGGCCGAGGAAGATATTTGCGACCACATCGAGGTTTTCGCAGAGCGCCAGATCCTGGAAAACGGTGGCGATGCCGAGGCCGAGCGCGGTGGACGGATCGGACAGGACGACCGGCTCGCCGCCGAAGGCGATCGTTCCAGAGCTGGGCTGGTGCACGCCGGCAAGGATCTTCACCAGCGTGGATTTTCCAGCACCGTTGTCGCCCACGAGCGCCACGACCTCGCCGGCATGCACGTCGAGATCGACATTGGTCAGGGCGGACACGGCGCCGAAATGCTTGGAAATTCCGCGAAGACTCAAGACCGGCTTGCGCGGTCCACCCTGCGCGTGATCGACATCCGAGATCGTGGTCATGTCCCAGTCCGTCCTCTCGTCGTTCGTCCCGGCCGCCGCGAGCGGCCGGGACGAACGCAGTTACTGCGTGATGCCGAGCTTCTTACAGCCGGCGGCATAGCGGCCCGTGCAGAGTTGATCGGCCGTCTGGATCTTCTTGTCGATGATCTCCGCCTTCAGGTTCTCCTGAGTGACGACCGCCGGCACGAACAGCTTCGATGGCGCATTGAAGAGCGTGGTTTCCGCCTTGGGCGTCTCGCCGGAGAGGAACTTCACCGCCGCCTGGGCGGCCGCAGCGGCCACGATCTCGCTGGGCTTGGAGATCGTGTTGTACTGATCGCCGGCGATGACGAGCTGGAGCGCGGCAATCGTCGCATCGTTGCCCGTCACCGGCGGCACCGGATCGACGCCTGCGGCCTTGAAGGCGGCAATTGCGCCACCGCCCGTGCCATCATTGGCGGCCACGACGCCGAGGATCTTCTTGCCGAAGCGGGTGATCTGGCCGCTCGCCCACTGCTGCGCCTTCGGCGGCGCCCAGTCCGGCGTGTCGTATTCGGCAAGAATTGGATAGCCGCTCTTATCAAGACCCTCGTGGATGCCCTTCTTGATGAGCCCCGCGGCGGCATCGGTCGGCGATCCATTGATTTCGAGCACGCCCTCACCTTCCTTCGCCGTGACGTTGGCGGCCTTCAGATGCTTGATGAGCGAGTCGGAGATGGCCTTGCCGATGGCTTCGTTGTCGAAGGAGACGTAGAAATCGACCTTGGCGTCGGGGACCGGCCGGTCATAGGCAATGACCTTGATGCCCTGCGACTGTGCCATCTTGACCAGGGAGGCCGCGGCGGTCGAGTCGACGGGGTCGAGTACAATGACCTTGGCGCCCTGCGAGATCACCGAGTTGAATTGCTGTTGCTGCCGCGCCGCATCTGCGCTGGCGTTCTGGTAGATCACCTTGCAACTTGCGCAGAGCTTCTTCATCTCCGCAGCGAAGCCCGGATAGTCATGTTGTTCGTAGCGGGTGGACGCCTGATCCGGCATCAGGAAGGCAACGGTCGCATCCTTCACCTCTGCGGCCTGCGAGAACATGGCCGTTGTGCCGAGCAGCGAGAGGGCCAGCGCCAGTGTGCCCGTATGTTTCGGGGAGAACCTTTTCATTCGGACTTTCCTTTCCAGAACTAGAGTGATGTGGTTGATCCTTGAAGATGGGCCTTCGCGGCTCCCGTCCCCGGCGGCGATGAGTGCCGGTGCTCCGAAGCCGCGCGGAATTCCTGGACAAGCAATTCCTGTCGCGGGCTGCCATCGGCATGCCCGCGTCATTCTTCCCGTGGTGGTCTCCTCCTTTGCTTTTCGCCGGCTAGGCCGCGCGTGCCGTATTGATGTTCTGCGCGAGCAATCGCCTAAAGCGCGAAGGCGGCATGCCTTTCTCGGCCAAGAACTGCCGGTTGAAATTGGAGAGATTGTTGAAGCCGACCTCGAAGCAGATGTCGGTGATGGACGCCTGCTCGTCGCTCATCAGGATCTGGCAGGCGAGATTGATGCGCAGGCGCTTGACGTATTGCACCAGCGACATGCCCGTGTGCCGGCGGAAGGAGCGCGAAAACGCGCTCTGCGACTGGCCGGCGATGGCCGCAAGCTCGGCTTCACCGAAAGGCTGCGTCAGGTTTTTTCGGATGAAGGCGAGTGCCTTGTTCATGCCCGCAGACATATAGCCAGACGGGTCCGGCAGATATTTCGGGCTGGAGAGCGGACGCGCATTTCGCGCGCGACTAAGTGTCCCCAAGACCATCAAGAACAGCTCGATCCGACGCACGCCGTTCGCCGTCACGATCTCCTCCATGAGTGGGGCGACCGCTTCGCTCGTGCTGCGGGTGAAAAGCGCGCCGCGGCGGGAGAATTCCAGCAGCGAGGCAAGGCCCGAAAGCTCGGGCATGACCTTTATCAGGTCGCCTAGAAATTCTTCGCTGAACTGGAGGACGCGTCCCCGCAGCGGAATGGTGGTCCCCGCCGGCAGATCGCTCACCCAATTGTGCGGCAGGTTGGGGCCGGTAAGAACAAGATTGCCCGGCTCGAATTCGCCGATAAAGTCACCGACGAAATAGCGACCGCAGGTGGCTACAACCTGATGGAGCTCGTATTCGGGATGGAAATGCCAGCGGACCGTGTGGAATGGGTAGCCGTGCGACCACGCCTTGAACGACTCGCCGCGCCGTATCTGGACAACTTCCAGGTCCGGTTCCATGTCCGCTCCCTTCGGGCCGGTGCGGCTTGCAATGATCCGCCCCTGTTCCCTTATCGGCTGAATTTGCTCAGCGTTTCCTCTCGTCGGGAGAGTAGCGACCGGTACCTAGGCACGCCACCACCATTTCAATGTGCAACTGATACTTTTTTGATGTGCCCCAGGCAGTCCCGAGCCCCGCAACCGGGTCCGCACTCTCCGCGAAACGGGCATCTCACTACAGCGGCTCTACCGAAAGTGCGGTCTCGCGCACGGTCGGTTGCGCACAGCAGGTCACGATTGCGCGGACGGATTCCGGTGATTGCGGCTGTCTGTTACCACTCGCATTCAATCCACGGAATGAGCTGCGACAACCGCGGCCCTGCTCTTCAAAACGTACGCTCACAATGATCATGACTGGATTTTTGTGGATCTCTCGGTGCACACGCCGCGCACACGCAGCCATCTAACCAATTGAAAAAATTGAACTCTCGCTCCAATCCATCATGGGCGCCACGGAAAAGAGAAAGGCTTGCGAATTCAATTGGTTATTCTTTCATCGAACCGGCAGCATGGAGATGTCCTCGCGCACTCGAACCAGCAATTTGCGTGGCGCGCACATATCATTCGCCTGAATGGGCGTCTCGCGCATCTGCAACAACAAAGTGGTCCGGACAAGAGAAGCGACAATGATCCCGCATGGCATAGGGCCAGGCAGATCGGTCCGAGCTGGACACAGCTGATCCGGCGCTTCAACAGACGGTGAATAGCCGACCCAAATTGGACAAGGGTGCCATCCAGGGCCGCATCGGCGAGATCACGGTTGAGAATGCTCATTCGACAGTTCTTCCGCTCGATCCCGTTCCGTATGATCGGCTGTACGACAGACACGGCACAACAGGCTGCGCCTGATCAGATCAGACTCGACTTGCCACGGCTCAGCACCTCGCCCGCGCCTTTGTCGCCGACGATCCTGCCTTGGTCGTAGACGACCCGGCCGCGGGCAATGGTGGTGACGGGCCAACCCGTGACATCAAAGCCCTCCCAGGGCGTATAATCCGAACCGTGGTGCAAATCGGCCTGCCGGATCGGCTTTGTCAGCTTCGGATCCCACAGCACGACGTCCGCATCGAAGCCGACACCGATCGAGCCCTTGCGCGGGTAGAGCCCGTAGATGCGCGCGTGATTGGTCGCGGTCAGCTCGACGAATTTCTGCAAGCTGATACGTCCCTTCGTGACGCCCTCGGAGAACAGGATCGGCAGCCGCGTCTCGACCCCGGGGATGCCGTTCGGCACCCAGCGGAACGAGGTGCGCGCGTTCGGCGTCAGCTTGCCCTTGGGGTCATCGTAACGGAACGGACAGTGGTCGGACGAGAAGGTCTGGAACACACCGGTCGTGATGCCTTCCCAGATGGCCTGCTGGCTTTCGGCATCGCGCGGCGGCGGCGAGCAGACATATTTCGCGCCCGTGATGTCCATGTTCAAGCCCTTCATGTCGTCGGCCGTCAGCGTGATGTATTGCGGACAGGTCTCGGCATGAACCGGTAGTCCGCGCTGTTGCGCCCAGCGGACCTGCTCCATCGCCTCGCGCCCTGAGACGTGCACGATCATGATGGGAACGCCGATCACCTCGGCGTGGCTGATGGCGCGATGCGTGGCCTCGCGTTCGACGGCTTGGGGCCGCGACACGCCGTGGTAATAGGGCGCGATGTGGCCTTCGCGCTCCAGCCTGGTCGTGAGGAAGCGAATGGCGTCGTAGCCCTCGCAATGGACCATCACCAGCGCCTCCTCGCGGCGCGCGACGTCGAACACCTCCAGCAGTTGCTTGTCGCTGAGCACGAGATCGTCATAGGTCATGAACACCTTGAACGAGGTGTAGCCGTCCTTCACCAGCGCCGGCAGCTCCTGCCCGAGCACGACCGCGGTCGGGTCGGAGATGATGAGGTGGAAGGCGGTGTCGATATAGCACTCGCCCTCGGCAAGCTTGCGATAGTTCTCGACGCAGGTGCGGAGCGACGTGCCCTTCTCCTGGAGCGCGAAGGGTAGCACCATGGTATTGCCGCCGGCCGCGGCCGCACGCGTCGCCGAGGCAAAGTCGTCGGCCATGACCACGTCAGGACCGGAGGGCTGGGAGATGTGGACGTGGCTGTCGATGCCGCCCGGCAGTGCCAGCAGACCCGTCGCGTCGATCTCGCGCGCTGCGCCCTCGAGATGATCGGCAATGCTGACGATGCGCCCGTCGCGAATGCCGATATCGGCGCTAAACTCGTCGCTGGCCGTGACGATAGTGCCGCCGCGAATAACAAGATCGAGCTGGGTCACAGGCGTCTCCGTTACTTCATGACCGCTGATGTCTGGAAGATCTGGCCCCACGGCACAAGAGCTGTGATGTCGCCGCCGGCGAGCGTCAGCGTCCTCCACAGCGTCACCGCCACCGAATCCAGCACGGCGATGTTCAATTCCCGTTCGAGTGAGGCGGCAAGCGCGGCTCCGTCGAGATTGGTGCAGAGGATGACGATCGCGTCGGCGCCGTCCGCTGCCACCGCGCGGATCATGCCCGCGATGGTCGCAGGCGCAACCTCGCCGAAGGAAAAATTGTCGCGGAGGCCGAGATGCCGTTCGGCATGCGGCGCGATGCCCTCCTCGGCCCAGACGTCGCCGATTCGCCGCTGCACGTCGTCGGTGTAGGGCGAAACGAGGCCAACGCGCTTGACGCCGAGTGCGCGGGCAGCATCGATGCATGCAAGCGTGGACGTTGTCGCCGGGACGCCGGTGCGCGCCGTGATCGCTTCGCAAAGGCTCTTGTCGCGGCCGATGCCGAGCCAGCTCGCCGAGGTGCCGTTCCAGGCGATGGCATCGACTTTTGCGTCCGCCAGCAGGTCCGCCGCCGGCAGCATCACCGAGGCGTCGAACTGGTTCAGCGCCGCGGCGTGGAGCGCAATCTCGGTGACGCGGAAACGCGAGAAATGCGCGGTAACGCCCTTCACACCCGCCAGCATGGCGCTGGTGACGGGCTCGAGCACCGAGTTGGAGGACGGCGTGATCATGCCGAGACGTTTGCGCATGGCGGTACCTTACGACGCCTGCGCAAGGCGCGTCGACTCCTCCCGGATCAGGGACAGGATGTGGCGCTTTGCGTCGTTGAATTCGGGACTGGTGATGTCGCGCGGGCGCGGCAGGTCGAAATTGACGGCCTCGCGGATCCGGCCCGGCCGCTTGGTCATCACCACGATCTTGTTGCCGAGCACCAGCGCTTCGTCGACGCTGTGGGTGACGAATACGATGGTGCAGCGCCGTTTCTGCCAGATCGCGACCAGCTCTTCCTGCAGTTCGAGCTTGGTCTGGGCGTCCAGCGCCGCGAACGGCTCATCCATCAGGATGACGCTCGGGTTCATCAGCAGCGCACGTGCGATGCCGACGCGCTGGTTCATGCCGCCGGACATCTCGGAGGGATGATGATGCTCGAAGCCGCGCAAGCCGACGAGATCGATGAACTCCATGGCGCGCTGGTGCCGCTCGGCCTTGCCGACGCCCTTGAGCTTGAGGTGGAAGGCGATATTGTCGATCGCGGTCAGCCACGGCATCAGGGTCGGCTGCTGGAACACCACGCCGCGGTCCGAGCCGGGCCGCTCCACCTGCTTGCCATCGACCAGCGTCCGGCCGGAGGTCGCCTGTTCGAAGCCGGCGATGATGTTCAGGAGTGTCGACTTGCCGCAGCCGGAGGGGCCGAGCAGGCAGACGAAATCATTGGCCTCGATGTCGAGATTGACGTTGTCCAGCGTCAGCAGGTCGCGGCCGCGCCGCTTGTCGGAAAACACTTTTACGATGTTGCGAAGCTCGATAGCCGCCATCAGCCCGCCCTGCCCTGCACCGTGGTCGTCTGCTGCCAGCGCAGCGTCCGCGCCATGATCGCCTTGATGCCGAGGTCGGAGAGATAGCCGAGCAGCCCGATCGAGATCATCGCCGCCAGCACGATGTCGTAGCGCAGGAAGTAATAGGAATCCCACAAGACGTAACCGAGGCCGCTTTTCACCGCGACCATCTCGGCCGTGACCGTCAGCATCCAGGCCGATCCGACCGCGATGCGCAGGCCTGCGAAGATCGAGGGCAGCGCCGCCGGCAGCACGATGTCGGTCAGCATCTGCCGCCCGTTCGCGCCCATCATCGCACCGGCACGGACGAGATTGTGGTCCACGGTCTTCACGCCGTGGATTGCGTTCATTAGCACGGGGAAGAAGGCACCGAGGAAAACGAGGAAGATCGCCGGCTTGTCGGCGATGCCGAACCAGATGATGGCGAGCGGAATCCAGGACACGGGCGGGATTGGGCGCAGCATCTGCAGCGTCGGCTCCAGCGTCTTCTCGAACAGGCGCGACCAGCCGATCGCGACCCCGGCGAGGATGCCGAGGAGGCTCGCCAGCGCAAAGCCGCCGAACACGCGAAGCGCGCTGGCGAGCGCATCGCGCAGCCAGTGCCCGGAATAGGTCTGCGTGGTCTCGTCGAAGCCGAACACCCAGTCGCCTAGCGCATGCAGCACCGCGCTCGGCGCCGGCAGCAGCGCGGGCGGCAGCACGCCACTGCGGGCAAAGGCCTCCCAGCCCGCGACCAGCAACGCGGGCACGACGAGGCGTTCGAGCCCCTGGAACGCCCGCGTCAGCCTAAAGGCCGTCCTTGCGGGCGAGACGTCAATAACCGAGGTCATTCTTGGCCTTTCCGGTGGCTTGCGCCAGGAACGAGTAGTCCATGTTCTTCTCCGCTTCCGCGGACACGTCCGTCGAGATGTATTTGAGGTCGCGCATCATCGCGGCGATCGCGAGCGTCTGCGACCGATGGATCGCCGGATCGGGCGAAGCGTTCTTCAGCGCTTCCGTCGCCACATTCTTGTCAAGACCGGTGAGCTTGTTGATGACCTCGATCCACGGCGCCTTGTCGGCAATCAACTTGTTGTCGAGCTCGACCACGGCGCTGACGACGCCCTGCACACCGGCGCGTTGGCTGGCGATCACGTCGGAGCGGGTAACGATGAGATTGGTGAGATTGCCGGCGGCCTGGTCATAGGGCAGCACAAAATGCTTGCCGGCGCCCGCAAGCCGGATCTGCGAGGCGAACGGCTCGACCGAGCAGATCATGTCGACCTCACCGCGCTGCAGGGCCGCGAGATGGTCGGACGGATTGGGGATGTTGATGAACTGGATGTCCTTGTTGGGATCGACGCCCTGCTTGAGGAATGCGCCGCGCATGTGGATGTCCTGCGCATTGCCGCGCGACGCCGCGACCTTCAGCGGCTGACCGTCGCTCTTCGCCTTCAGAGCGGTCGCCTTGAACGTGGCCCAGTCCTCAGGGGGAAGGTTCAGCTTCGCGGAGGAGAGACATTCAGAGCCGCCGTTGATCTGGCCGGATACGGCAACGACGTCAAAACCTTTATCGAGCGCGGTGATGTAATGGAGATACGTCACCTGCGCGACGTCGATGCTCTTGGAGATCAGCGCGGTGAGCACGTCATTGCCCGAGTTGAAGCCGGTGGCCTCGACCTCGATGCCCTTGGCCATGCCCGGGATCAGCGACATCGGCAAGCAGTGCGCACATTTGGCGTAGCCGAGCTTGATCTTCGGGGCTTGCGCGGAGGCAAAATCGCCAGCCCCCAACATCGCCGCCATCATCACGAGGCCCAGGCGCAAACTCGTCCGCATCGTTCACTCCGTTTCGAAGGCGCGAGATCTCGCGCGTCTCGCGAGATCATCCGTCGGCCTTCGCGGCAGCGCAACGGGGATTCTGCATGCTGCATACAATTTGCGCGCTATGCCATTGTTTTCAGCTACATGCGTCGGTATTTTGGGCAAGCCAAAGGGCCGGAAACGGCTAGGATGAACTGAAGCAACGAGGCGCGCGTGCAGCAGAAGTCGGAAACCCCGAAGGGCAGAAAGTCGCACAAACTCAAGAGGATGGGCCTGCACGAGCGCGCCGCCGCGCGGATGCGAACGATGATCATTCGCGGCGAGCTGGCGCCGGGATCGCAGACCCAGGAGACCAGGCTGTCGAAGGAGCTGGGCGTGTCGCGCACGCCGCTGCGCGAGGCCATGAAGGTACTCGCGGCCGAAGGGTTGATCGAGCTTCGCCCCAATCGCAGCCCGCGCATCGCCGACATCGCAGTCTCCGGCATCTCGGAACTGTTCGAGGCCCTCGCCGGCATCGAACGGCTGGCCGCAGAGCTCGCTGCGGAGCGCGCGACCGAACGCGACCTCGCCCGCCTGCGCACGCTGCAGACCCGGATGGAGGGTCATCACCGCAACGGCAAGCTCGATGAGTACTTCGCCATCAATGGCGAAATCCACAACACCATCGTTCGCATGGCCCGCAACACGCCGCTGCGCGAGGCGCACGAGACTCTGATCTCCCGCGCCGAGCGCGCACGCTATCTCGCGCTGGGTGCCGACAAGCGCTGGAGCAATTCGGTCGACGAGCACGCCGGCATCCTCGCGGCCCTCGAGACGCGAGACAGCGAGGCCGCAGGACGCCTACTCGGCGCCCATGTCCGCCAGACCGGCACCGCGCTGCTCGAGACTCTTGCTCCCAAGCCCAAACTGACGGCGGCGTGACCATGAAGCTGCTGCTGCTCAACCCCAACACTAGTGCCGCGGTCACACAATTAATGACCGATGTCGGACAGCGCGCGGCGGCGCCCGGCACTGAGCTGGTCCCCTGCACCGCGACCCGCGGCGTGCCCTATATCGCCACGCGCACCGAGGCGCAGATCGGCGGCGCCATTGCGTTGGAGATGCTGGCCGAGCAGCACATGAAGGTGGATGCCGCGATCATCGCCGCCTTCGGCGACCCCGGCCTGTTCGCCGCACGCGAGACGTTCGATATTCCCGTGGTCGGCATGGCGGAAGCGGCGATGCTGACGGCCTGTATGGCCGGGCGCCGCTTCGCGATCGTCACCTTCGCGCAGGCGCTGGGCCCCTGGTACGAGGAATGCGTCCGCGCCCACGGGCTGTGGGAACGCTGCGCCGGCATTCGCACGCTCGATACCCCGTTCAAGGCGATTTCGGAGGTCGGCACCGAAAAGGAGGATCTGCTCGTCGAACTCGCCCAGCGCGCGATCGCCGATGACGAGGCCGATGTGCTGATTTTTGCCGGCGCGCCCCTCTCCGGCCTTGCCGAGCGCGTTGCGGACCGAATTCCCGTCCCCGTCGTCGATCAGGTGATCGCCTCGGTGAAGCAAGCCGAAGCGCTTCATGCGCTACGCCTGCGCAAGGCGAGCGCGGGCACGTACCGCCGGCCCGCAGCAAAGCCCACCATCGGCCTTCCCGGAGCGCTCGCCGCCCGGCTCGAGCATCGCGACAGCTAGGGGAGCTTCGTCCGGCGATGCGAAAATCCCAATTCGTTTTCGATGGCACGGCCGAAAGCAAACAGGCGGGATTCGCAGCCCGGCGGCGCGATGATTTGGATGCCGAAGGGCAGCTCATTCTCCCCTCGCCGAACCGGCAAGGTCAGGACCGGAAAGCCGACCAGCGACACGATGAAGGTGACGGCGAGATAGTCGATCGGCGTCTCCAGCGCTACGCCGTCGATCGCGGTGACATCACTGATCTCGTTCGGCCAAGGGAAGACCGAGGCTGCGGGCGCGATCAGGAAATCGGCACGCGCGAACAGCGCGCGAAAGCTGCGGTAGATCGCGGTGCGGCGGCGCTCGGCGTTGAGATAATATTCGGCGGAAAGCTCTGCGCCCGCCTCGATGTTCCAGATCACGGTAGGTGTGAGCTCGGTGCGGCGCGTCCGCAGCAGCTCGCCATAGCTGTTGGCGATGTGTGCGGCGCGGAGCGTGCGGAAGGTCTCCATCGCACCGCTGCAATCAGGCGAAAACGGCAGCAGATCGGCAACGCCGGCGAGGACGTCGCAGGCGGCGGCAAAACGCGTACGAACGTCGCGCGAAACCGGCGCAACGCCAAAGTCGGGCGTGACGGCGATCCGGGGGCGTCCTGCGAGCGGCCGATCGTCATTGCAAACGCCGGTCGAGAGCGGATCCTTCGCGTCGTCACCAGCACAGACCGACAGCGCGAGCGCGAGGTCATCGACGCCGCGGGCAAGAAAACCGTGGGTCGCCAGCATATCCCAGCCGAGCGGGCGGCGCGGCGACGGGATGCGGCCGGGCGTCGGACGGATGGAGGCGACATCGCAGAAGCCGGCGGGCGTGCGCATCGAGCCACCGAAATCGGTACCGTGCGCCAGCGGCACCATGCCGGCTGCGACCGCGACGGCAGAGCCGCCGGACGATCCACCGGAGGTCAGCGCGGGATCGAACGGATTACGCGTCGGCCCCAACAATCTGTTGGTGCAGACCGCGCCAAAGCCAAACTCCGGCGTGTTGGTCTTGCCCAGAATGATGGCGCCGGCGCGCCGCAGTCGCGCTACGACGAGATCGTCCTCGGCCGGAACGTGGTTGCGGAACAGAACCGATCCGTAGGTGGTGGTGAGCCCGGCGGTATCGGTAAGGTCCTTGATCCCTACGGGCACGCCATGCAGCGGGCCGATCGGCGCGGGTGCCGCGTCGCAGACGTCCGCGGCATCGCGGGCACCCTCGGTATCGACAGTGACGAACGCCGCCAATTGCGGGTCCTGATCCGCGATCCGCACGAGGTGCGCCTCGACGACATCGCGCGAGGTGAGCTCCCCAGAGGCAATGGCGCGCGCAAGGGCTGCAGCAGACAGGTCGCAGATCGATGGCTTCGATGTCATCGCCCCACAATGCCAAACCTCGCATCGAAAGGCGAGCGCCGCGGGCACGAGACTTGCTTTCTCCTTTCGGGCAACGGGAGGCAACATCATGGCTGAAGCGCAAGGCGGCCGTTCGCTCGTCGTCGATGCGGTCACCCACCGCTATCCGAGTGGCGCGCTCGCGGTCGAGAACATCAATCTCGACATCAAGGGCGGCGAGATCATCGCCCTGCTCGGCCCGTCCGGCTGCGGCAAGACCACCCTATTGCGGATCATCGCCGGCTTCATCGCGCAGAGCCAGGGGCGCATCATCATCGGCGATGACATTGTCGATGCGCTGCCGCCGAACCGCCGCGCCGTCGGCATCGTGTTCCAGAACTACGCGCTGTTCCCGCATCTGTCGATCAGCGAGAACGTCTCCTACGGCCTCGCCGCGCGCGGCGTCGACAAGGCCGCGCGCCAGCGCGAGGCACAGCGCCTCCTGGAGCTGGTGCAGCTGCCTGCGATGGCCGAGCGGCTGCCGCGGCAGCTCTCCGGCGGCCAGCAGCAGCGCGTCGCGCTCGCCCGCGCGCTCGCGATCAAGCCCTCGATCCTGCTGCTCGACGAGCCCTTTGCCGCGCTCGACAAGAATTTGCGGCTCGACATGCAGATCGAGGTCAAGCGGCTGCAGCGTGTCTCCGGCATCACCACGCTGATCGTGACGCATGACCAGGAAGAGGCGTTGTCGATGGCCGACCGCGTCGCGGTGCTGAGCCATGGCAAGCTCGAGCAGTTCGGAACGCCGTCGGACGTCTATGACCGGCCGCAGACCCTGTTCGTGAACACGTTCGTCGGCTCCAGTAACCGCATGCCCGGTGTCGTGATATCGGCGGACCGCACCGCTGCAAAAGTGCGCCTCGATGCCGGCGCGGAGATCATTGCGCGGCCCGCGGCAGGCGCCCTCACCGAAGGCGGCCGCGTCACCGTGTGCATCCGGCCCGAGCACCTGCAATTCGTCGGCGACGAGACCGGCTTTGCCGGCGTGGTCGGCATGTCGCTGCCGCTGGGTGCCACCGTCGTTCACGAGGTCACGACGGCCGACGGCTCCGGCGTCAAGATCTCCCAGGCGCGCATCGGCGAGACGCGCGCACTGGAGAGCGGCGCCGCCGTGCGCCTCGCACCGCTCGCCCCATCGCTCGCCAACGCATTTCCCGCAACGCTTTAGATCCAGTCTTTGTCCAGAGGGAGTTCGACCATGATCATGAACCGCCGCAGCCTGATGACGACCGCCCTCACGCTCGGGGCCATGAAGGCGTTTCCCGGACTGAGCTTCGCCCAGGCCCGCCCGCTGGTGTTTGCGACCTTCACCGGAAGCTGGGAGGAAGCGCACAAGGCCGTGCTCGTGCCGGCCTTCCGCAAGGCCAACGCCGATGCCGCAATGGTGCTCGATCCCATGCTCTCGGTCGACCAGATCGCGAAGGTTAACGCCGCCAAGGCCAATCCGCCGATCGACGTCATGCTGCACGATCCGGGTCCGGCGCTCGTCGCGATCGGCCAGGATCTGGTCGAGCCCTATCCGGTCGAAAAGAGCGCCTATTACAAGGACCTGATCGGCGAGGCACAGGAGCCGATGGGCCCCGCCCCGTTCTTCCAGGTCGTCGGCCTCACCTACAATCCGGAAGCCGTCAAGACGCCGCCGACCTCATGGGCCGATCTCTGGAAGCCCGAGTTCAAGGGCCGCGTCGGCATTACCAACCTCAACTCGACGCTCGGCACCGGCTGGCTGGTCGAGATCGCCAAGATGCGCGGCGGCTCGGAAGCCAATGTCGATCCCGCCTTCAAGGCGCTGGAGGAGCTGAAGCCCAACCTCGCCGCGGTCGCCGCCAACCCCGGCGCGCTCGCGACCCTGTTCCAGCAGGGCCAGATCGATATCTCGCCCGGCAATTTCAACGCCATCCAGATCCTCAAAGTCCGCGGCGTGCCGGTCGAATTCGTGGCGCCGAAGGAAGGCGCCATCGCCTTCAAAACCACGATCCACATCGTCAAGAACTCGCCAAACCGCGAGCTTGCCTTCAAGCTGATCGAGGCGGCGCTGACGCCGGAGGTGCAGACCGCGCTGATGAACCCGCCTTATCTGATCGTGCCGACCAACTCCAAGGTGACGATGGGCGGCGAGATCGCGCGCGTACTGGCCAAGGACACCGCCGAGCTGAAGAAGAAGTTCGTGTTCCAGGACTGGAAGAAGATCAACGAGCAACGCTCGGCCTGGATCGACCGATTCAACCGCGAGATCAAGATCTGAACGATGGGCGCAGCACCGGCATCGCGGGACGTCATCTCCTACGGCATGGGATTGGCAGCGCCGCTGGCGCTGTTCTTCCTGCTGTTCTTCGTCGCACCGCTGCTGCAACTGTTCTGGCTCTCCCTGCACAACGACACGGCCGGGCTCCATTGGGGGCTCGGCCAGTACCTGCACTTCCTCACCGACCCCTTCAGCCTCAGCGTGCTCAGCTCGACACTGCTGCTGGGCGCCGAGGTGACGGCGGTCTGCCTCGTGCTCGGCTTTCCCATCGCCTGGCTCTATCAGCGGGTCGGACCCAAGCTTCAGACCATCATCATCCTGATCGTGCTACTGCCGCTCCTGACCAGCGTGGTGGTGCGCACCTTCGCCTGGATCGTCATCCTGGGCCGCCAGGGCATCATCAATGCAACACTGCAGTCCCTGGGGATCATCGATACGCCGATAAAACTGCTCTACACCCAGTTCGGTGTGGTGATCGCACTGGCGCAGGTGCAGATGCCGCTGATGACATTGCCGCTGATCACCGCGCTCGGCCGGATCGACCCCAATCTCGACGATGCCTCCTGCTCGCTGGGGGCCGGGAGCTGGCGCACCTTCTTCAAAATCGTGCTGCCGCTGTCGCTGCCCGGCGTGATCGCCGGATGCACGCTGACTTATGCCGCCGCGATCACGGCTTTCATCACCCAGTCGCTGGTCGGGGGCGGGCAGATGCTGTTCATGCCGATGTATCTCTATCAGCAGGCTTCGACGCTGCAGAACTGGCCGTTTGCGGCCGCGATCTCGATCATCTTCCTGCTGGCCGTGCTCGCGGTCGTCTCGGTCTTCACCACGCTCGGCCGCATGTCTCGCGGCTATGGAGGCGTGTGATGAGCGGACGCAAGCGCACCCTGGAGGCGTTCAGCTTCGAGCTGGTCATGACCGTGATCGCGATCATCGCGCTGATCTTGATCATCGCGCCATCGCTCGTGGTCCTGATCGTCTCCTTCACCAGCGGCTTCTCGCTACGCTTTCCGCCACCGGGCTATTCGCTGCGCTGGTACGCCGAGCTCTGGAATGCGTGGCAGCTGCACTTCGCGGCCAAGAACAGCTTGATCGTCGCGTTGTGGGCCACGGGCCTCTCCGTCGTGCTCGGCGTTGCGGCTGCGCTCGCGATCTCGCGGTCGCGGGCGCTGTCGGCGCGGCTGCTGGATTCCCTCTTCATGTCGCCGTTGGTGCTCCCCGCACTCGCCTTCGGCCTTGCGGCCTTGATGCTGTTCTCACTGGTCGGCCTGCCGGTGTCGCCGCTGACGCTGGTGATCGGCCACACTGTGGTTTGCGTGCCCTATGTCGTGCGCAACACGGTCGCCGCGCTTGCCCAGTTGGAGCCGACCCTGCTCGAAAGCTCGGCGGTGCTGGGCGCGAGCCGCCTCTACACGTTCCGGCGGATCGTGTTGCCGCTGATCCGGCCGGGCGTTATCGCGGGCGCCTTCATAGCCTTCATGTCGTCGTTCGACAATGTGCCGGTCTCGCTGTTCCTGCGCGATGCCGCAACCGATATGCTGCCGATCCGGATGTGGCAGGATCTCGAGGGCAAGCTCGATGTCACCATCGCCGCGTTGTCGGGCGTGCTGATCATCGCCACCGTCGCACTGGTCGCCGTCATGGAGCGCATCACCGGCCTGTCGCGGCGGCTGACCAGCTGATCAGGCCCCACGAAACAGCGAATAACCCCAGCGCGTGAATTTCAGCGGCAGATGAAAATGTTCATCGACGTTCTTGATGCGGAAGCGGAACGGCGCCACGGTCAGGAAGCCGTCGCTGTCGCCGAAGAATTCGCCGAGATGAAACAGGACCTCATACTCACCGGCCGTCACGCCTGCACCTTGCGCGCCGGAATGATCGAGCACGCCATTTGCGCCGAGCCGCCCGTCGGCGATGCGGAGCGAATCCGGATCGATCCGCCAGATCTCGACGCGCAGGCCCTGTGCCGGCCGGCCGCTCGCCACGTCGACTGCGTGAATGGAAATACCGCCTGCCACCATGTTCCTCCCGTGAGTGCAACTGCATGGTAGACGCAAACGGTACCGTTCGGCCAGCGCCCGCACTGCTGTCTGCCCTGGGGGCTATGACCTCGCTCCAGGCGCTGGTGGCGCTCGCGCTGTTCGCGCCGGGCGTGGTCGCGCCGCGCGCCCATATCGAGGTGTGGCAGCTCTCGATGTTCTCCTGCGCGGTGTTCGCCGTCGGCATCCCCGCATCGTTCTGGGGCGGCGGTTTTATCGCGCGCCTGGGCTCGCTCCGGATTGCCAGCCTCTGCGCGGCGGCGATCGTCCTCAGCATGGCGCTGGCCTCGCTCGGCTCGACGGCCGCACTGCTTGCCGCCGGCCTCTGCCTCGGCCTTGCATTCGGGCCGGAGACGCCGGCGAGCGCGGCGCTGCTGGCGCGGCTCGTGACGGTCGAACAGCGCGCCTTCGTGTTCTCGGTCCGCCAGACCGGCAACCAGATCGGCGCCGTCTGCGGCTCGCTGGTTCTGCCCGCCATCGCCATCTCGCTCGGACCCGCCTGGTGCTATGCGGCGGTGGGCACCTGTGCGCTGTTGGCGATCCTGATGTTCGAGCGGCTGCGGCCGGCCTATACCGGCAAGGCGCCCCCTCCTCCGGAACTCAGTCTCCGCGCACGGCTGGCCCTCGTCACCGCGGACCGGCGCATCGCGATGCTGGCGCTGGCCTCGATGCCGTTCAGCGCGATGCAGGTGTCGCTCAACACGGTCTTCGTCACGCTCGGCACGCGCGAGCTTGGCCTCAGCCATATCGAGGCCGGGATGGCGCTCGCCTGCGCGCAGACCGGCGGCCTGGTCGGCCGGCTCGGCTGGGGCTATGTCGCCATGCGCCTCAACGCTTCCCGCGCAGTGCTCGTCGTCATCGGCCTCGGCATGGCGTTCTGCGCTGCGCTGCTCGGCCTCGACGGCGCATCGCTGAGCCGTACCGGACAGTTCGCGATTGCCGCGCTGTTCGGCCTGACGGCCTCGGGCTGGAACGGCGTCTTCATCGCCGAGATCGCCCACCTCGCGCCACAGGACCGGATCGGCGAGACCACGGGCGCGGTGCTGACCGCATCCTATGCGGGCCTATTGGCCGCGCCGGCACTGATCTCAATGCTGGACGCCACGGCCAGTCTTGGCGCGGCGTTCGTTGCCTTGGCCTGCCTTGTGCTCTGCGGCACATTGGCGTTGATCTGGGGAGGCCATGACAAAACCAGTCAATAGCGCGCGCGGGATCGCCGCCGACGTCACGGCCGGGCGGACGAGCGCCGTCGAGACCGCCGAAGCCGCGCTCGCGCGCATCGAGGCCGCCAAGGCGCTCAACGCGGTGGTGACGATCGATCCCGCGCGAACGCTTGCCGATGCCGCGAGGGTCGACGATCGCCTGTGCGCCGGCGAGACGATGTCGCTCGCCGGCGTGCCCATCGTCGTCAAAGACAACATCTGGGCCAGTGGCTGGCGCGTGACGCAGGGCTCGCGCCTGTTCGCCGATTTCGTCGCGCCGCAAGATGCGGTTGCGATCGAGCGACTGCGCAAGGCCGGTGCTGTCATCGTCGGCATCGGCGCGACGTCGGAATTCGCCTGCAAGGGCGTCACGACCTCACAGCTCTACGGACCCACGCGCCATCCGCTCGATCCCGCGTTGACACCGGGCGGCTCGTCCGGCGGTCCCGCCGCTGCGGTCGCAGCCGGCCTCGTGCCGCTCGCGATCGGCACGGATGCCGGCGGCTCCAGCCGCAGGCCGCCGGCCCATGTCGGCGTCGCCGGCTTCAAGCCGTCGTACGGCGCGATTCCATATGGGCCCGGTTTCGCCGAGCCGTTCTTCGGTCTTTCCGTCATTGCACCGATCGCATCTGATGTGGCCGATATCGCATTGGCGTTCGAGGCCATGGCCGGCGCCGATCCGCGCGACCCGGATTCCGCCCTCTTTGCACGGCAGGCGGAAGACATCGACGGAATGCGCATGGCATTCTCGCCGCGACTTGGCTTAGACGTCGCGGTCGACGACATCGTTGCGAATGCCCTCGCCTCCACTGTTGACCGCCTCTCCGCGGCAGGCTTGCGCATCACGCGACGCGATCCCGTCTGGCCGACGGGCGCGACCGAAGACGCCATCATGCCACTCCAACATGCCGGTCTCGCTGCGCTCTATGGGGACGCGTTCCGCAAGGACCCGACCATATTTGATCCCGATGTCGCCAAGCAGATCGAGCGAGGTCTCTCCTGGTCGGGCGCCGAGGTTGCTGGAGCTCTGGTCGCGAGCGCCGCGATCGCCAATGCTTTCGCGGCCTTCCTCACCGACGTGGACCTGCTGCTGACCCCAACTGTCCCCTGCGTCGCTTGGTCGCTGACGCAGCTTGGTCCCGACATGATCGGCGGAAAGCCCGCGAGCCCACGGGGGCACGCGGTGTTTACTCCTTTTGTCAATCATGCCCGCCTGCCGGCGATCTCGATTCCGTGCGGAACAGATCCGCGCGGACTTCCATTCGGCCTGCAAATCATCGCGAGGCGCGGGCAGGACCGGACACTGCTTGGCGCCGCACACCAGATCGAGGCCATGCTGCAAGCGTGTTGAAGCCGGCTTGGCTCGTCACTATGAGCACGGGGCAGCACGCGCTAGCATGGAACTTGCATAAATTCTGGGCGACATGGACGCCGCATGAACCTCATCAGTCTCGACATCCGCATGCTCCGGTCGCTGATCTCGGTGGTCGAGACCGGCAGCATCACCGAGACCGCCCGACGGTTGGGCCGCACCCAGCCGGCGATTACCCTGCAACTGCAGCGGCTAGAGGAGCTGACAGGCAAGCAATTGTTCGAGCACGCCGGCCGCCGGCTGACGCTGACCGATGACGGCACCACCGTCCTCACCTACGCCAAATCCATCCTAAGGTTGCATGACGAGCTGATCTCGCAACTGGCGTCGCAGGAGATCGAGGGCCAGGTCGTGCTCGGCACGCCCGACCTCTATGCTGCCTTCATGCTGCCGCAGATCCTCAGCGTGTTCCGAAAATCCTTTCCGCGCGTGCAGGTCGAGCTCAATTGCGCGCTGTCGACGCCACTGGTCGGCCTCGTCAAGCGCGGCGACGTCGACATCGCGCTCGTCACCCGCATGAACGATTTCACCGGCGGCCAGGTGGTGCGGCGCGAGCAACTGGTCTGGATGACCGGTGATCAATCGGTCGCGCACCAGGAGCGCCCGATTCCGCTGGCGCTGCTGCCGCCCGGAAACATCTATCGCGACTACGCCATAGACACTCTGGAGCGTGCCAATCTGCGCTGGCGCATCGCTTGCGTCAGTGAAAGCGTCGGAGGTCTCCAGGCCGCGGCCTTCGCCGGCATGGCCGTTACCGTGCTCGGCCGCAGCGCGCTGGTGCCTGCGATGCGTGAAATCGGACCGAACGAGGGCCTCCCGCCGCTGCCGAAGATCGAGCTGCTGCTCTACAAGTCCAGCGGCGCGACCTCGAAGGCCGCGACTGCGCTACACGACTACCTCGCGCATTATCTGCGCCTCGACGAGGAGCTCAGCGGCCGCGGCGCACCGATCGAGCTGGGCTAGGCCCACAAAAACGCGAAAACAACCCCATGCACCGTAGAACGGCCTTAGTTTGCAAAGGGTTTTTCGTGCGTCACTTTACGGAGCACCGAGCCCACGATTCCGGACCGTGCCTGAGCGATCTGACACGTCGGGCAAAACACCTGCACGATCGTATCATGGCCCCTTCACCCCTTGGCGCGCTCCCCACCCGCCTGGCGTAACGCCAGCTGTGGCCAGAATTTCGCCCAGGGCTGCGCCTGCTCGAACGCCGCGGCGATGCGGAAGATCGTGGGCTCGTCGAGCCAGGGCGCGACAATCTGAAGACCGATCGGCATCCCGTCACGATCGAAGCCGCAAGGCAGTGTTGCCGCCGGAAGACCGGCGAGATTGACCGGCCAGGTAAACGGCGACCAGCCGAGATGCGGATCGACCTTGCGGCCATCGATGGTGTCGACTCCGATCCGGCCAGCTTCGAACGCAGTGACCGCGACCGTCGGCGTCACCAACACATCGACGCGTTCGAACAATTTGACGAAGGCACTGCGCGTCTGGCCGCGGCGGTAACTCGCTTCGATGTAATCCGTGCCGCTGTAGCGCCGGCCGGCGCTGACGACATTGCGATAGTCGGCCTCCGAGCTTGCAAGATCGGTTGCGGACTTGCTCGCAACCGCCGCCGCCTGTTCGGTAAAGGCGATCGGCTTCAGCGTGTGCTCCAAAATGCCGGGATCGAGACCAGGCCCGTCCATGGTGACCTGCGCACCGCAGGAATCGAGAATGGCAAGCGCCTTGCCAAATGCCGCGCACACGTCAGGGCTGACGGCGGCGTAGCCGAGATCGGCGCTGGCTCCGATACGAATGCCGTCCAGGCGCCCAGCATGCGTATTGAAGCGGCGTGCGGACGCGGGAAGGCTCGCGGCATCACGCACATCGTAGCCGGCTATGATCTCCAGCGTCAGCGCAGCATCCGCGACCGTGCGCGTGATCGGGCCGGTATGGGCGAGCGAGGCCCAGGATGGCGGCGAGAAGCCGGGCGAGCGCGGTACGAGACCAAAGGTCGGCTTCAGACCGAACACGCCGCAGAAGGAGGATGGCACCCGGATCGAGCCGACGCCGTCGGTGCCGATCGCGATCGGGCCGCAGCCGGCAGCGACACTCGCCGCCGCGCCGCCGCTCGACCCGCCGCTGGTGCGACCCGGGTTCCAGGGATTGCGCGTGATGCCGGTGACGGGGCTGTCGGCTGTCAGCTTGTAGCCGGACTCGCAGGTCGTGGTCTTGCAGGTGATGATCGCGCCGGATGCCTTCAGGGCCGAGACCACGGCAGCGTCGGCCTCAGGCACGAAACCCTTGTTCATCGGCGAGCCCGCATAGGCTGGCACGCCCGCAACGAAGACGAGATCCTTGATCGTGATGGGGACGCCCGCGAGCGATCCCTTGACCTCGCCCACACGGATCTCCCTGGTGAGCCGGTCGGCGTCCGCCCTCGCCTGCTCGTACATCGGCGTCACCACCGCGTTGCAGGTCTCGTCCGCCGCCTCCAGCGCGGCGATGGTGTCGTCAATGACATCGCGCGGGGTGAACGCCTTGCGCCGGTAACCGGCCATGATCTCGGTTGCAGAAAGCGCGCCAAGGCCAGTGGGCGCCGGCGGAAAGGCCGTTCGGCCGGAACCATCAGTCATCATCAACCCTAAGGAGCTAGTTGAGCGCCGCGTCGACGGCGCGCTTAGCCATGACCGTGACGAGATGCGCGCGGTAATCGGCTTCGGCATGGATATCGGAGGTGAGACCGTCGGTGTCGATCTTGATCGCCGCGATCGCGGACGGATCGAAATTGCCCGACAGCGCCGCCTCCATCTGCGGCACGCGGAACACGCCGGGACCCGCGCCGGTGACCGCGACGCGGACCCCATCGGCGAATTTAGCGACGAACACGCCGACCAGTGCATAACGCGACGCCGGCGCCTTGAACTTTGCGTAGCCCGCTTTCTGCGGCACGGGAAAACGGATCGCCGTAATGATCTCGCCGGGTTCAAGCGCGGTTTCGAACAGACCGAGGAAGAACTTGTCGGCGGCGATCTCGCGCGTGGTGGTTACGATGGTGGCACCGAGACCGAGCACGCCGGCGGGATAATCCGCGGCAGGATCGTTGTTGGCGACGGAGCCACCGATGGTGCCGCGGCTGCGCACAGCGGGATCGCCGATCATCGAAGCCAGCGCCGCGAGCCCGGGGATTTTCTGCTGCACCAACTTTGAAGCTCCGACCACCGCATGCGGCGTCATCGCGCCGATCGTGACAGTGGCACCGTCGTCGGCGATGCCCTTGAGATTTCCGAGCTTTGAAAGATCGACCAGCGCCGGCGGATTGGCCAGCCGCTGCTTCAGCGTCGGGATCAGCGTCATGCCGCCCGCAACAAGCTTGCTGTCTTCGATCGAGGTCAGAAGCTTAGCCGCATCTGGAATCTGGTGAGGCTGGTGATAGGCAAATGGTCTCATTGTTGTCCTCCCTATTCCGCGGCAACCGGCAACGACGCGTTTTGCAGCAAGCGCCAAATCCGGTTCGGCGTCGCCGGCATGTCAACATGGGTGACGCCCAGGTGCGACAGCGCATCGACCACCGCGTTGATGACGGCGGCGGGCGAGCCGATGGTGCCGACCTCGCCGCAGCCCTTCACACCCATCGGCGTATGCGTGCAGAGCGTGGAATGGGTTGCCACTTTCATCATCGGCAGATGGTCGGCGCGCGGCATGCAGTAATCCATCAGCGAGCCCGACAGAAGCTGGCCCGAGCCTTCGTCATAGACCGCGCTCTCGAACAGCGCCTGGCCGACGCCCTGCACGATGCCGCCATGCAGCTGGCCCTCCACGATCATCGGGTTGATGACCGTGCCGACGTCGTCCACCGCGGTGTAGTTGACCAGCGTCACCGTGCCCGTCTCGGGATCGACCTCGACTTCAGCGATGTGGCAGCCGCCGGGATAGGTGAAGTTGACGGGGTCGTAATAAGCCTGCTCTTCCAACCCCGGCTCCAATATTTCGAGCGGATAATCGTGCGGCACGTAGGCAGCGCCCGCGATCTCCTCGAACGTCTTGGCGCGATCCGTGCCCGCAACCGAGAATTTGCCGCTCTCGAACTGAATATCGACCTCAGCCGCCTCGAGCAGATGGGCCGCGATCTTCTTGCCCTTGGCGATGACCTTGTCCGTCGCCTTCGACAGTGCCGCACCGCCGACCACCAGGGAGCGCGAGCCATAGGTGCCCATGCCGAACTGCACGCGGTCGGTATCGCCGAACACGATGTCGACATTCTCGAAGGCGACCCCGAGCTTGTCCGACACGATCTGAGCAAACGTCGTCTCGTGGCCCTGGCCGTGATTGTGGGTTCCGATCATGACCGTCACCTGGCCGGTCGGATGCACGCGCACCGTGGCGCTTTCGTACAGACCGCCGCGCGCGCCCAATCTCCCGGCGAAGCGCGACGGCGCAAGGCCGCAGGCCTCGACGTAGGTGGAATAACCGAGCCCGCGGAATTTGCCCTTGCTGGCAGATGCCGCCTTGCGGATGCCGAAATTGTTGACGTTGGCCGCGACGAGGGCTCCGTCGAGGCATCCCATGGGATCGCCGGAATCATACTGCACCAGCACCGGCGTCTGATACGGATAGGCCTCTTTCGGGATCATGTTGCGGCGGCGGATCTCGACGCGGTCGATCCCCATCTCGCTGGCCGCGACATCGACGATGCGCTCCAGCACGAAGGTCGCCTCCGGCCGGCCCGCGCCGCGATAGGCGTCGACCGGTACCGTGTTGGTGAAGACCACCTTCACGTTGCAGTAGATCGCAGGCGTCGTGTAGACGCCGCCGAGCAGCGGCCCATAGAGATTGGTCGGGATGTTCGGCCCAAAGGTCGAGAGATAGCCGCCCATATTGGCGAGCGTATTGACGCGGAAGGCCAGGAACTTGCCGGTCTCGTCGAGCGCGAGCTCGGCCTCCGTGACGTGATCGCGGCCGTGACGATCGGAGATGTAACCTTCCGAGCGGCTCGCGACCCATTTCACCGGCCGTTTCACGCGTTTGGCGGCCCAGGTGATCACGGCCTCCTCGCCGTAATGGAACTGTTTCACGCCAAAGCCACCCCCGACATCGGGCGCTACCACGCGCAGCTTGTGCTGCGGGATGTTCAGCACCAGCGCGCCCATCAGGAAGCGTACGACATGCGGGAATTGGCTCGTGGTCCACAGCGTGAAGCGGTCCGTGCCTGGCTCGTATTCCGCGATCGCCGCACGCGGCTCCATCGGATTGCCGATCAGGCGGTTGTTGACGAGGCTCAGCTTTGCGACATGCGCAGCTTTCCGGAACGCGGTCTCGACGGCAGCCTTGTCACCGAGCTCCCAGTCGCAACAGATGTTGTTCGGGACGTCGTCGAACAATTGCGGCGCGCCGGGCCGGACGGCTTCGAGCACGCCGACGACTGAAGGCAGCACTTCGTAGTCGATCGCGAGCAATTCGGCTGCAGCATTCGCCTGCTCCGGCGTCTCCGCCACGACGAAGGCCACCATGTCACCGACGAAGCGCACCTTGCCCTGCGCCAGCATCGGAAACGGCGGCTCCTTCATCGGCACGCCCTTCGCATCCGAGATACCCCAGCCGCAAGGCAGTGATCCCAGGCCATCGGCCTTGACGTCGTCGCCAGTCAACACGGCAATCACGCCTGATGATGCCAGCGCCGCACTCTTGTCGATGCCGCGCAGCAGCGCATGGCCATGCGGAGAGCGCACGAACACGCCGGCCGCCATGCCTGGGCGCTTGATATCGGAGACGTAATTGCCGCGGCCGGTGAGGAAGCGCTGATCTTCTTTTCGCTTCGGTGCGGCGCCGATGCCGATGACATTGCCCATGGTCACTCTCCCTTGGCGGCGTTCATGGCGGCAGCGCCCGCCAGCACCGAAACGACGATGTTCTGGTAGCCGGTGCAGCGGCAGATGTTGCCTTCGAGGCCATGGCGGACATCGGCCTCTGTCAGGTCTGGCTTCTCCGCGGCGAGCGCGACCGCGGTCATCAACATGCCGGGCGTGCAGAACCCGCATTGCAGCCCGTGGTGCTCACGAAAGGCCTCCTGCATGGGATGCATTTGGCTCGAGCTCGGCGCGCCTTGCAGACCTTCAATGGTGAGCAGCGTCGCGCCATCGAGCGCCGGGGCCAGCAGCGTGCAGCTCTTCACCGGCAAACCGTCGAGATGCACTACGCAGGCGCCGCACTGGCTGGTGTCGCAGCCGATATGGGTGCCCGTGAGATGGAGCTGCTCGCGCAGCAGCTCGGCGACGAGCGTCGCCGGTTCGACGTCCACAGTGGTTGGCCGGCCGTTGAGTGTGAAGGATATCTGCACGGTCATACTCCTGTGCGCGATTGGTCTTTAGGCGAGAGGCAAGGCGCTGCCGGTGGCCCATGTGGCCATCACGACATCGCCGACTGTGAAGGGGTCCGCAAAGAAGGTCTTTTCCGGCACATAGGCGACGAACTCGTCGTCCGGTACGGTGTCGAGCATCACCTTGACGAAGTAGCCCTGATATTCGATCGCGAGCACCCGACTCGGCAGCGACGTGGTGCACCCGGGCGGCAGATCCCTGCCCGGCCGCACCAGCGCAACATCATCGCGGCGCACGGCGATATCGACCTTGTCGCCGACGTTGACGGTGGGGCGCGCCAGAAGCGGCACCTCGATGCCGTCAGGCGCAGCCTGCGCAAGCGTAAAGCTTGCGCCATTAACCTTCTCGACCCGGCCGGACAGCACGTTCTGCCCGCCCATGAACTCGGCGACGTAGCGGTCATGCGGATGGGCGTAGACGTCCCGCGCCGCGCCCGCCTGCTTGATCTTGCCCTGCTCCATCACCACGACAAGATCGGCGAGCGCGATCGCCTCGAGCTGGGTGTGGGTCACGTGGATGAAGGTGATGCCGAGCTCCTGCTGCATCCGCCTGAGTTCCTGGCGCATCTGCACACGCAGCTGCTCGTCGAGCGCCGACAGCGGTTCGTCCAGCAGCAGCACCCGCGGCTCGGTGATCGCCGCACGCGCCAGCGCCACGCGCTGCTGCTGGCCGCCGGAGAGCTGGGCCGGCAAGCGGTCGGCGAATTGCGTCAACCGTACCTTCTCGATCATGGCATCGGCTGCGCGCAGGCGATCGGCCTTGGATTGGCCTCGCACCCGCAAGGCAAAGGCAATGTTCTCACGCACCGTCAGATGCGGGAACAGCGCGTAGGACTGGAACATCATCGCGGTGCGGCGCTGCACCGGCGCCAGCCCGACCACGTTCTGCCCCCCGATGACGATCTCGCCTGCGGTCGGATCATCGTGACCGGCGATCATGCGCAGGATCGTGGTCTTGCCGCAGCCGGACGGGCCGATGAAGCAGCAATAGGCGCCGTCCGAGATCCTAAGATTGACGCCGTCAACCACGTAGGTCGCGCCGTCAAAACTCTTGCAGACACCCGCCAGTTCGATATCGCCGCGATCGTTCTTCATTTCCCAGCTCAACCCTTTGCGCTGCTGCCGCGCTTCTTCTGAATCAGCACGATGCTGCCTAGGCTCGCGCCGATGACGATGAAGGAGACGATGGTAGTCACGGTGCCGAGCGCATAAAGCGAGGGCGAAGTGACGTTCAGCGTCATGCTCCAGATTTCCAGCGGCAGTGTGTTTAGCGAGCCAGCGGTCTGGAGGCTGCGCGCAAACTCATCATACGACAGCGTGAAACCGAACAGGGCGACCGCGACGAGGCCGGGTGCAAGCACCGGGATCATCACCAGCCGAATCGACTGCCAACGGCTGGCGCCGAGGTCGTAGGCTGCCTCCTCCCAGACATGGTTGAAGCGCGACATCACCGCGAACATCACGAGCACGCCGAACGGTAGCGTCCAGGACAACTGCGCACCGAGCGCCGAGGTGTACCAGCTCGCATTCAGCCCGAGTGCCTGGAACAGGAGACCCGTGCCGAGACCGAGCACGAGGCCGGGCGCGACCAGGCTGCCGATCATCATGTAGAAGACGAAGGTGTCGCCTCCGAAGCGTTTGCGGAAGCCGAGGCCGGCAAGAAACGAGACCACCACAGTGATGACGGTGACGATGACCGCGAGCTTGATCGAGCGGTCGAACGAGCCCTTGACGTCCCCAGTCCGGACCTGGGTGACGAGGTCCGCGAACCAGTGCAGCGAATGCCCCTTCATCGGGAACACGAGGCCGCCGCGAATATCCTGGAAGGACAGGATGTAGATGCAAAACATCGGGCCGTAGAGCGCGATGACGTAGGCAGCGAACAGCGTCGCCAGCACGTAAAAGGTCCAGGGCCTGCGGCCCGTGCGCGGCGCGATCGCCTTGGTGGCCGCAGGCGCGACGGTCTTGGACGTTTCGGTCTTGGGCATGTCGGTCTTGGGCATGTCGGCGAGAACCGCGCTCATCGCGTGATCTCCTGCCGGATGTCGACGGTGCGCAAGATCAGCGAGACGATCGCAACCAGCACCAGGGTCAGCAGCACCGCGCTCGCCGCCGCGGTCGGATATTGCAGCACGCCGACGTCCTCGTAGAACGCGCTGACCACCGAGGCCGAACCGCCGCCGGACATCACCTTCACCACGAAGAAGTCACCCATCACGATCGAGACCACGAAGATGGTGCCGAGCGCGATGCCGCTCTTGGACATCGGCACCACGATCAGGCGCATGATATCGAACCGGCTGGCGCCGGCATCGATCGCGGCCTCGATCAGCTTCTTGTCGATCCGCGCCATGGAATTGAAGATCGGCACGATCATGAAGATCGTGAGCTGATGGACGTAGGCGATAACGACGGCGAGGTCGGAGAACAGCAGCACTTCGAGAGGCTGCCGGATCACGCCCAACCCCAGCAGCGCCTGGTTGATCAGGCCTTCCTTGCCGAGCAGCGGGATCCACGAGATCATCCGGATGATGTTCGAGGTCCAGAACGGCACCGTGCAGAGCAGGAACAGGCCGATTGCCAGGAGTTGATTGCGAACGTGGAACACCAGGAAGTACGCGACGAAGAAGCCGATGATCAGGGTGAATATCCAGGTCAGCGCCGTGAACTTGATCGTCGCCAGATACAATTTCAGCGTCAGCGCCGAATGCAGCACCTCGACGTAGCTGGCCAGCGTAAAGCCCGGCGTCAGTCCGCCGAAGCCGTCGGTCGCAAAGAAGCTCGCGGCCAGCACAACCAGGATCGGCGCGACGAAGAACGGCACGAGCACCAGCACCAGCGGCGACACGTAGAGCCAGCCGGCGAGATTCGCGCGTGGTGACTTTTGAGCTGGACTAGACCTTGGCTGCATGTCGGCGAACGCCTCGAAGTCTTCTTCTCGCACCGGCGCAGTTCACGCGCCGGTGCTTCGCTTAAGTCAGGGAAAGCAGGTTTCAGGCCACCTTGAAGTCGTTCCAGCGCTTGTTCATGTAGGCGGCTTCATCCATCAGCGTGTTCCAGCACGAGATGTTCTTGACGCGATCGAGGAACGAGCCGCCGTCACGCTTGGTGCCGGCCTTCTCCATCGGCACACCGTAGGGATCATTGATGACCTCCGGCGCCGGCTGGCCGTCGTACCAGAAATCCCATTCGGCAGCGGTCAGGAATTTCTTCGCCGTCGACGGCACCGGGCTGTAATAGCCGTAGCGGCCGACGAAGCCCCCCTGCCAGCCCGAGAGGTACCAGTTGAGATATTCGTAGGCGGCATCTAACTTTTTGCCGGAGAGATGCTTCATCAGGCCCATGCCGTTGCACCAGCCGCGATAGCCCTCCTTGCCGTTCTTGACGTTGACCGGCGCGTAGACGCAGGGAATCTCTTTGACGCGGACAGCTGCGACCGCCGGCGACCACATCGACTGGATGACCACCTCGCCCGCCGCCATCAGCTGCACCGACTGGTCGAAGGTGGTCCAGGTCGCCCGGAACTGGCCCTGCTTCTTCAGCTCGATCAGCTTGTTGCAGGTGAAGTCGATCTCCTCCTTGGTCATGTTGCCCTTGTTGCCGTACTTGATCAGCCCGGCACTTTCGAAGCACAACGCGGCATCCATGATGCCGATCGCGGGCACGTCGAGGATCGCGGCCTTGCCCTTGAATTTCGGATCTATCAGGTCCTTCCACTCGGTGACTTCGTGGCCGACGAGGTCAGGCCGGTAGCCGATGGAGTCGGCGTTGTAGACCTGCGGCAGGAAGGTCGCCCATTCGGTCACGCCGTCGTGCAGATCGGTCGAGTCGGGCTTGGAGATGTACATGGCTTCATAAGGCGAGATGCCCTGGCGCGGGATCTTGTGGCCGTCGATCTCGCCCTTGGTGAAGATCGGCAGGATGTTGTCGAACTCCTTGATCTTCTTGACCTCGATGCCCTGGATCACCCCGCGCTTGGCGGCAAGCTTGGCCTGCCAGCCCTCGAGGTCGGCGATATCGACCGTATTGGGCTGGCTTATGAAACGGTTGATGGCGGCGGAGGTGTCGAGGTTCTGCATCGTCACCTTGAAGCCGAGATCCTTGGCGGCTTGGTCGCCGATCGCCTTCACCACCGAATAGGAGACGCCGACATGGCGCAGCTCGATGTCCTTGATCTCCTGCGCCCAGATGGTCGGGAATCCGCGGATCGCATCCGATCCTGCGGCTGCGCCCGCAACTGCGGCCGCCCGCTTCAACAGCATGCGCCGGCTCAGCTTTTTCGACGATCTCGCTTCCGTCCCCGCCGGATTGGAAGTGGACGTCTCCTTAGCCCCATCAGACATGGCAACCCTCGTTGGTTACGATGAACGCTCGCGCCGGACGCCATTGACCGGCCGCGGATGTGATCAGTTGCGCGCGAGGCTAGAGGCAGGATTCTGCGAAGTAAAATTGGAAGTAGCAATTCACGGCATAAGCGCCACTAATGGCTCAACTCTCTGCACGTCATCGCGGCATGCGGCTTAGGAAGGCAGCAGGCCGACGTGCCGATCGCGGGGAATAGGAGCTTCTCCGGTCCGTCGTTTTCTCGAACTGTTCGGGATCAGGAGCGCAGCACTTACGGGCGCACGAGAAACGGTGCACTCGGCTGGCCTGCGCCTTCGCTCGATCTCATCACGCTCACAGTTAGCGCTCGATCGTCACACGACATACGACGCTGGCGTGAAAGCCTTCAAGTCAGCTTTGCGGCGGCACCCGTCTCGCGTCAGCACCTCCGGCACATCGGCACCAAGCGCAACCGGCTTTTGGAACGCGGATCGATCACCGACGTCCCACCCCACTTGAAAAGCCTTGCTCATCTCGGCTATCGCGAGAATTTTCTAGATCTCTCGATGCACACGTCGCGCACACGCCACGTTCTATGCCATTGGAGAATTTGAATTCTCACTCCAATCCATCATCGGGGCAACAGAAGAGCGATGGTTCTGCGATTCCAATGATTTACCCCAATCTCTCAATGGGATGAAGCACGAACGTGTGCACTCCAAACTAGACGAAATTGCACACGTTTCTACCCGTTTTGACCTCTCAGTATACACGCGCGAACTCTCACGCAGCCATCGGCGGACGTCTATGGCGATACAGACACCCAGCGTCGTCCGCCGGCAGCTTGGATGCCTTGGTCGAAGCGCGAGGGCAGGCGTCAGGCGAGGCGCCAACGGATCCTGCCTCGGGATGAGCATCCGCAACCGCCATATTCCGCAAAAGATGCTCACCGAAAGTGACAGCATTCGTCGCCATGTTGATGGAGGAGCACAAGCGGAAGGAAGCAGAGCCGACCCGATGACGCCGGATGCGATCGGCTGATTGCCAGGCTACTTCATCAACCTGAAGCGCCCCGCTTCCACCTTGATCAGAAACGCCGAGCGCTCGTCAAGCGATGTGATGTCAGCGGCTGACGTGCCACAGCGCGATCCAGCCCTCTTTCCGATAGTGCTTAGCGGGCATAAACCAGTGATTGCGAGAAAACGTCTACAGACGATCCGCGCCGCTTCTTCGCGGTGCTTTGGCAGCTCCAGCTTAGGCTGGGCACACCTGCCCGTTTGTGGCAGATTCAGAGCTTAGGAAAGCACCTCCTCACCCAGCACTGGGTCACTTGGAGGCTTCCGGTTGAACCCCATCGTTTTCGGTTCGACGCGCATGGACAACAGGTTCCAAGTGCTATGGGAGGACGATGCCCGCATCTTTTGCCGGGCTTTGTGTCCGGATTCCGATACCACCTGCAGAGCTGTATTGGCGGTACGTCCCAAGGCGAAGCACGCTTCGTCCGGCATCCTCGATCGGCTCGCTCACGAGTTCGAACTGAAGGACCAGCTGGATGGCGCGTGGGCAGTGCGGCCGCTCGGGCTGGAGTACGACGGTGGTCTCCCTGTTCTGCTGCTTGAATATCCTGGCGGCCAGCCGCTCGAGCAGTTGCTTGGTGCGCCCATGGACATCGAGCCCTTTTTGCGACTAGCAATCGAGATCGCGAGCGCCTTGAACAAGGTGCATCAGCGCGGCCTCGTTCACAAGGACGTTAAACCGGCGCATATACTGGTAAACTGCGACGACGAACGGATCCGGTTCACCGGCTTCGGTATCGCTTCGCGCCTGGTTCGGGAGCGACGCACGCCCGGGCCGCCCGAGTTCATCGTGGGCACGCTCCCTTACATGGCACCCGAACAGACCGGCTGGATGAACCGGTCGATCGATTTCCGTAGCGACCTCTACTCGCTTGGTGTGACGCTCTATCAAATGCTGACCGGCTCGCTGCCGTTCACCGCGGCACATTCGATGGAGTGGGTACATTGCCATATCGCGCGAAAGCCCGTACCGCCGAGCGAACGCCTGAGCACTGTACCGACTGCAATCTCGGCCGTAGTACTCAAGCTGCTCGCCAAGTCCGCAGAGGAGCGTTATCAGAGCGCGCCGGGCCTTGAGCATGATCTACGCCGCTGCCTGCATGAATGGGAAAACGGACGTCGGATCGAAAACTTTGCACTCGGGCAATATGACACGCCCGACCGACTGCTGATCCCCGAAAGGCTCTATGGAAGAGACCGCGAGATTGAAATCTTGCTGGGCGCGTTCGACCGCATGCTCAAGAGCGGCGCTCCGGAATTGGTGCTGGTTTCCGGCTATTCCGGCGTGGGCAAGTCCTCGGTGGTCAATGAGCTCCATCATCGGCTTGTTCCGTCGCACGGACTGTTCGCATCGGGCAAGTTCGATCAGTACAAACGCGAGATTCCGTATTCGATGCTGGTCGAGGCATTTCGGAGCCTCGCGAGGTCTCTTCTAAGCAAGAATGACGTCGAACTCGCGAACTGGCGCCAAGCCTTTCAAAATGCGCTGGGCGCAAATGGCCAGCTTGTTGCCAACCTGATTCCTGAATTGCGGCTGATCATAGGAGAGCAGCCTCCCGTTCCTGATCTCCCGCCACCGCAGGCACAAAACCGCTTTCATCACGTACTGCGGCGCTTCATAGGGGTATTCGCACGTTCCGAGCATCCGTTGGTACTTTTCCTCGACGATCTTCAATGGGTCGACGCCGCCACGTTGGATCTCATTGAGGACCTGTTGACCCGGACCGATCTGCAATACCTGATGCTGATCGGGTCCTTTCGGGACAACGAGGTCACCGCCGCCCATCCGTTACGGCGTCGGCTTGAAGCCATAGAGAACGCTGGCGCAAACCTACAACAGATCATCCTTGCGCCGCTTGCCGGCGAACACATTGCGCACCTGATTTCTGATGCTCTAGGCTGCGATTTGCTGCATGCGGCGCCGCTCGCGCATTTGATCCACGATAAAACGGCCGGCAATCCATTCTTCGTGAATCAGTTCCTCCACGTACTTGCGGCAGAAGGCCTCGTCCGCTTTGATCATGATGCGAGGTGCTGGTGCTGGGATCTGGATCGCATTCACGCTAAGGGGCACACCGACAACGTCGTGGATTTGATGATCGCAAAGCTGGCACAGTTGCCAGCTGACACACAGAACACGCTGCGGGAGTTGGCCTGTCTCGGAAATTTCGCCGAAACCACGACACTCTCGGTCGTCCTCGGGCTCTCCGAGCAGCAGGTTCATGCGGCGCTCTGGGAGGCGGTCCGCCAGGAATTGATCGAGCAACAGGCTGACGCCTACAGGTTTGTCCACGACCGCGTGCAAGAAGCCTGCTATTCGCTGATCCCGGAGCATCAACGCGCGGCGCTCCATCTGCGAATCGGGCGGCAATTGCTGGCGCAGACATTCGGGGAGAAGCGCGAGAAGGCGATCTTCGCAATCGTCAATCAGCTCAACCGCGGCGCGGCCTTGATCACCTCGCGAGATGAACGTGTGCAGTTTGCGGAGCTCAATCTGACAGCCAGCCTGCGCGCGCAAGCGTCGGCGGCCTACGCGGCATCGCTCAATTACGCCGTAACTGGTGCGGCATTGTTACCGCACGACCGTTGGGAGCGCTTCCAGCGGCTTGCTTTTTCGCTCGAGTTGCATCGCGCCGAATGCGAGTTCGTGACCGGCGCTGTCGTTGAGGCGGAACAGCGCTTACAGGAACTGACGACGCGAATCTCGAGTGCAACTGACCTTGCAGTCGTCGCACGCCGGTTGGTGGATTTGTTTACGGCGCTAAGCAAGCCAGACCGCGCTGTGGGCGCCGGCCTCAGCTGTCTGGAGCAACTCGGGATTCGATGGCTGGCCCACCCGAGCGATGATCACGTCCGACAGGAATACGAGCGCGTCCGATCTCGCCTCGGAGACCAAGCCATCGAGGAGGTGTTGGATCTGCCGCTGATGACCGACCCGCTCGCACTGGCCATGTTGGATCTTTTGACGGCCCTCATGCCGCCTGCTTTCTTCACCGATACGAACCTTCGCTCGCTGGTGGTCATCAAAGCGGTGGATTTCAGCCTGGAGTGGGGGAACAACGATGCTTCGTGCGTTCCCTACGTCATGTTCGGCGCCATTGCCGGCGCGCGCTTCGACGACTATGAGGCGGGGCTTCGATTGAGCCGTATCGGCACTGACCTGGTCGAGCGGCGCGGATTTTCCCTCGTTCAAGCGAGGACCTACCTGAACTATGGCAACCTTGTCCTTTCATGGACAAAGCCCCTCCGGCACGCGCGAGACGCGTTTCGACGCGCGTTTGAGGCGGCGAGCAACAGTGGCGATATCACGTTCGCTGCCTTCAGCTGCGCCAGCCTGAATACAAATTTCCTTGCGGCGGGCGATCCGCTTGCAGACGCACAACGCGAAGCCGAGCACGGATTGCGGTTGACCGAGAAGGCGAAATTTGCGCTGATCGGCGACATCATAAAGCCGCAACTCGGGCTCATCCGGATGCTGCGTGGTCTGACGCGGCGGTTCGGCGCTCTTCATGACAACCAGTCCGACGAGCTTCGGTTCGAGCGGCATTTGGCTGCTGATCGGGCGCTCGCATTACCTGAGAGCTGGTACTGGATACGCAAGCTGCAAGCGTGCTTCTTTGCCGGCGACTATGTGTCGGCCGCTGCCGCCGCAGCCAGGGCTCGGAGCCTACCGTGGTCACCACCTCAGCTATTCGAAACGGCGGAATACGAGTTCTATGCAGCATTGGCCCACGCTGCATGCTGGGATTTGGCGCCCCCTGAAGAACAGCAAAGGCACTTTGAAGCGCTGACGGTCCACCAGCAGCAGCTCGAATTGTGGGCGCAAAATTGCCCTGAGAGCTTCACGAATCGCGCTGTACTCGCTGGCGCAGAAATCGCCCGCCTCCAAGGCAGAGAACTCGACGCGGAGCGTCTCTATGAACAAGCCATCCGCTCCGCCCGCGGCAACGGCTTCGTCCACCACGAGGGAATCGCTTACGAAATGGCCGCCCGCTTTTACGGCACGCGTGGCTTCGAAGAGTTTGCTCGCATCTATCTGCAAAATGCGCGCGATTGCTACGTTCGTTGGGGGGCGGACGGCAAGGTGCGGCAACTTGAGGAGATCCATCCGCACCTCAAGGAGGTGAGATCAGAGCCCGGCCCGATGAGTACCATCGGGGCGCCGGTCGAGCACCTCGACCTCACTACGGTGATCAAGGTGTCTGAAGCGGTATCAGGCGAGATGGTCTTGGAAAAGCTCATCAAGACGCTGATGCACACGGCCATTGAACAAGCAGGCGCTGAACGGGGTCTGTTGATCCTGTCGCACGAGAACGACGAGCCGCGCATCGAGGCGGAAGCCACGACAACCGGCGAGAGAGTGACCGTCGAACTGTGCGATGCAGCGGTGACCGAGGCTCTGGTTCCGGAATCTGTTCTCTATTACGTCATGCGGACCAGCGAGTGCGCTGTTCTCGAGGATGCCGCCTGCCAACCTCCTTTTGCTACGGACCCCTACCTTGGTCAGCGCAAGCCTCGTTCCATTCTTTGCTTGCCTCTCATCCACCATGGGAAGCTTATCGGGGTGCTCTACCTTGAGAATACACTGACGCCCCACGTTTTCGCACCTGCGAGAGTTGCTGTTCTAAAACTGCTCGCCTCACAAGCGGCAATCGCGCTGGAAAATGCGGCTCTGTATCGCGATGTCAGAGAACGCGAAGCGAAGATCCGCCGCCTTGTCGACGCCAACATCGTTGGGATCATCATCTGGGAGCTTGAAGGTCCCATTCTGGAGGCCAATGACGCGTTTCTGCGCATCGTGGGCTACGACCGTGAGGATCTCGCCTCTGGTCGCCTGCTCTGGACTGCCCTGACACCGCCGGAATGGCTCGATCGGCACGAACGATGGTGGATCCCAGAACTCAAGAAGATGGGGAGCGTACAGCCGTTCGAGAAGGAGTATTTCCGTAAGGACGGAAGCCGCGTGCCGGTCTTGATCGGAATGGCTGCGTTCGACGAGCAACGGGACCAAGGTGTCTCCTTTGTCGTCGACCTGACGGAGCGTAAACAGTCCGAAGAGGCTCTGCGGGAGAGCGAAGAGCGTTTTCGTACTCTCGTACAGTTCTCTTTCGACGTGTACTGGGAATCAGATGCGGACCATCGCTTCATCCGCCAGGAGTTCGCCGAAACCGTTGCTGACGCTCCCACATCGAGCTCTGAACTTGGTAAAACGCGCTGGGAAGTGCCCTACTTGGAGCCCGACGAGGAGGCTTGGCGCATGCATCGGGAGACGCTCGATGCCCACCTGCCGTTCCGTGACTTCGAGCTCGCGCGCCCTACGGCCGACGGCCGCAAGCGCTACGTCTCCGTCTCCGGGATGCCGGTTTTCGACAAGTCCGGCCAGTTCATCGGCTATCGCGGCGTGGGACGCCACATCACCGAACAGAAGCGCGCCACGGAGGCCCTGCGCGAGATGCAGAGGGAGTTGGCGCATGCCAACCGCCTCGCCACCATGGGCGAACTCACGGCCTCGATCGCCCACGAAGTAAGCCAGCCGGTCGCCGCGGCATCCATGAATGCTGGTGCGGCCGCGCGGTTCCTTGATAGAGACCCACCCGATCTCGAGAGGGTCAGGCAATCACTGGACTGGGTTATTAACGATACTGCGCTCGCCAGCGACATCATCCAGCGAATTCGCGATCTCATCAAGAAAGCACCGCCCCGGAAGGAAAAATTGGATATTAACGAAGCGATCCGGGACGTGATTGAGCTTACCCGCGGCGAAGCGATGAAGAACGGCGTCTCGGTGCAAGCGGAATTTGCAGACAGCTTACCGCTTGTGGAGGGCGATCGTGTCCAATTGCAGCAAGTGGTCCTTAATTTGATTGTCAATGCAGTCCAGGCAATGGGCACCGTGGCGGACGACGCCAGAAGGGTGCTTATCACCACCGGTGAGGTCGGCCCGGATCGTGTTCTTGTCGAGGTGCAGGACTCGGGACCGGGGTTGGCAGTGGAAAATCTCGAGCACGTCTTCACCCCCTTTTACACGACGAAGCCGAACGGGCTCGGGGTAGGACTGTCCATCTGCCGTTCGATTATCGAAGCTCATGCCGGGCGCTTGTGGGTGACGCCTAACCGGCCCCGCGGAGCGACTTTTCACTTCACCGTGCCGGTCCGTCCCGCAGACGCTTCCTGATCATCGCCTGCCCGCGCTTCTCCACGATAGGACGAGTCCGACTTCCCCAGGCGGCGAGCACTCGCAGCAGGGCGGCGTCTGGAGAGTGAAGTTATGAATCCGGCCGCAATCAGGGTCGCAACGCAGGGCTGAGCGCGTATGTTGCACGCGGACGCCATGATCGGGGAACGGCAAACGAAAGAGCAGTGTCGAATGGTGACGAATCGGATTTCGACACCTCTATCCGATAGGGCTTCTTTTCGACCTGACGCAATTGGTGCGTTGGCGAATGCGCAAGTGAAGTGCAGCGAACGTGGTCGAATTCCACGAAAAGCGCAGGAAAATCAACGAATCTGATCCATACCCCGCCGCTCATAACTGTGTGGTTGCAGGTTCGAGTGCCGCCGGTGCGGCAGAGGCGCTTAGTTGCTTTCACTGCTGGGCAGCCGCTTCATATTTATGGGGTCATGCCCCTCAGGAGTTTTATTCCGTGCCGCAAGCTATCTTATCCGCGCAGAGTCGGCCTCTACGTTCGCCTGCCGAGCTATCCTCCATCATCACAACCGTCTATGAGCGCATCGAACGGGACCGGCACCGCAACTGCTGGATCTATGTGCGGCCCATAGAAGAAGCGCTGGCCGAGGCTGATGCCCTTGTACAGCGAGCGGAGAAGGGTGAAGTCCTGCCGCTCTTTGGCGTGCCATTCGGCGTCAAGGACAATATTGACGTTGAGGACATGCCAACAACAGCAGCCTGTCCGTCATTCGAGTATGTGGCTGCGCGATCGGCCAGATGCGTCGAGAGTTTGACGGCCGCAGGTGCGATCTGTCTCGGTAAGACCAACCTGGATCAGTTCGCAACCGGACTGTCCGGCACCCGCTCCCCCTATGGCGCCTGTTCCAGCGCGGCCAACGATCTGTTTATCTCCGGCGGCTCGAGTTCCGGTTCGGCTGCGGCCGTAGCATCCGGCCATGTTGCCTTCGCTCTCGGCACAGATACCGGCGGCTCGGGCCGGATTCCCGCAGGCTTTAATGGGATCATCGGGATCAAGCCAACCGTCGGCCTCGTCTCATCCCGGGGGCTTGTGCCGAACTGTCCGACGCTCGACTGTCCCTCGATCTTCTGCAATTCCATTGCCGAAGGTCGACTTCTGCTCGAGTTGATCGAAGGATTCGACGATACCGATCCTTTTAGCCGCCAACGGATTTCCTCGTCCTCCCCATCACCTCGCAAATTCCGATTCGGCCAGGTCTCTGTCGGTCATCTGAATTCATTCGGCATGCCGGAATGCAATGAACTGTACGGGCAGGCCTGCGCGAGACTTTCGGGACTGGGAGGCCAAGCCAGGCAAATTGACTTCGCGCCTTTCGCCGAAGCCGGTGAAATGCTCTTTTCAGGGCCGTGGATTGCCGAACGTCATGCGGCGATCAGCAAGCTCCTGGACGTCGATCATGGAGACCTGCTTGACGTCATCCGCAACGTGCTGGGCGCAGCGGCCCGGTTTTCCGCAATAGATGCGTTCGCAGCGCTACATCGACTTTTGAAGCTGCGACGCCAGATCCAATCGATTTTCGAGGAGATCGATGTCCTGGTGGTACCTACCGCGCCACGCCCCTTCACGATCTCGGAGATGATGGAAGATCCCGTCACGCTCAACAGCCGCCTCGGTTACTACTCCTATTTTGCCAACCTCGTGGACTTGTGCGCGGTGGCAGTTCCCAACGCAACGCTCGGCAACGGCATGCCGATGGGCATCACTTTGCTAGCGCCTGCGTGGCGTGACCATGCTCTTCTCGACCTTGCCGAGCGATGGCTGCCCGATGGGAAGGCTGCGCTGTTCGATCTAAAAGTATATCCGAAGGCTGCGTCCTAACGCGCGATGCGATTAGGATGAATCGTCATCGCGGCTTAGGTTGTTGTTTAAGCATGATCTTTTCGGAAAACCGCTGCACACTTTTCCGGATCATGCTTTAGACGACTTCGAGATCGAGAGCGCGCATATTGAGGATCACAATCAGGCCCCGGTGATAACGGATGACGCCCCTTGCCTGCATACGGGAAAGCTGCACCGTCACCCATTGGCGAGTTGAGCCGATCAGATTGGCGAGATCACCATGTGTGAACGGGATCCCGATCACGATCTCACGGCCTTGCTGCGAGCCGTAGATATTCGAGAGAAAAACCAGCAGACGATGCAACCGCTCGGTCACCGAGCGGGTCCCCAGCATTTGCGCCATGGCCGAGTAGCACCGTGCCTTGAAGGCGAGCGCATCCAACAGCGCGACCGCGATACTTGCTGATTGATGCGCCAGCGCGCGCAAGGCTGGGCCGGGTAAGAACGTCACCCGACTCCGTTCCACTGCAACCGAAGACCATACGTGGGCACCAGTACCGAACAGATCCGGGCCGCCGACGAAATTGCCGGCGAACCAGTAGGCCAGCGTCACCTCGCGTCCGGAAGGAGCCGCGTAGTAGCTGCGAATACGACCTTCTTCGATCAGATAAATGCCGTTCTGCAGATCGCCCTGACGCCAGACGTGCTTGCCTGCTGGCAGGACCTCCTCACGGCCGATGGCGAGGACACGACGCCGGTCAGTCTCACACAACGGATCCAACAAGCCGGGCAGCGACCCGACCAGAGCATCCGATCCCGCCAGCATGATGCCTGTCGTATTCCTGAGACTTGCTACTGACATCTGCTCGCTCCCTTGCCGCTGGAAGGGAAAACCATTCAAGAGCCATGCCAGATCTTTCGTCAGGCGCTTACATCCTGATTTCCATTTGCTCGAAAGCCCGTCGGCCTTCCGAGCGGATCAGGTCAAGGCAATCCCGCTTGAGGGCGAGATAGGCAGCCTCCGCAACGATGGCGCTGGAGCGCGGTCGCGGCAGGCTCACCTGAAGATCCTTGAGGATGCGGCCAGGTCCCGCACTCATGATCAGCACACGGTCAGAAAGAAGGATCGCTTCATCGATGTCGTGTGTGACGAAGACGATGGTTGCGTTGATCCGCTCGCGGAGCTCGAGCAGATTGTCCTGCATGACCGCCCGGGTCTGGGCATCCAGCGCTCCGAACGGCTCGTCCATCAATAGCACGCGCGGCTGATTGGCGAGGGCACGGGCAATCGCAACCCGCTGCTGCATGCCTCCCGATAGCGTGTGCGGATATGCCGACGCAAATCTGGTCAGTCCGATCATCTCGATGAGGTCGTCGGCAATCCGCAGCGCCTCCGCTTTCGGCTTGCCGAGGGCGCGGGGCCCGTGCGCGATGTTCCGGCGCACCGATTTCCACGGAAACAGATGTGGCTGCTGGAAGACCATCCCAATCTCGGGCCGTGGCTTGCGCATTGCTTCGCCGGCGATCAGCACCTGGCCTTCGAACGGCCGCTCGAGGCCGGCCATTGCATTCAGGAGCGTGGACTTGCCGCAGCCGGATGGACCGACGATCGAGACGAATTCTCCCTGAGCTACCGCCAGGGATACGCGGTCGACCGCGATGACCTGTCCGCTCGGCGCATCGAAGACGATGCTCAAATCCTCGACCCGGATGATCGCCTGACGGGCCGGGGCGGATGGCGGGTACGTATCCACGAGCCTGAGCGGCTGGTCTGGACGAAGCAAGCTCGGGGTCATCGCCACCACACGGCACGTTCGGCAAGAGTCGCAAAGGAACGGTCAGCGATGAAGGAGAGCAGGCCGAGTGCCGCCAACCCGCCCATCACCTGACCCGTTTGCATGTTCTGTTGCGCAATTTCGATACGATAAACGATACCGGCGAACGCTCCCGCCAACTCGGCGGCGACCAGTGTGTAGAAGGAGATGCTCACCGCGGTCCGAAGACCGACCGTGATATAGGGCAGCGCGCCAAGAAGGACGATCTCCCACAACATCTGCGGCTGCGGTGTGCCGAGCATCTGGGCGGCACGGATAAGTCCGTGGTCGACTTTCTGCACCCCTATGTGGGTCGCGAGCCATACCGTGAAGAACACGCCCCAAACGACCAGGAAAAGCTTGCCTGTCTCCGAGAGGCCAAACCAAAGGATGACGATCGGCACGAAAGCTATGGGAGGAATTGGGCGAAGGATGTGGAACAAGGGTGAAAGCAGGCTGGACACCAGCTGGAACCGGCCAGTCAGGACGCCGAGCACGATCCCGCCCGCGGCCCCGATCGCAAATCCCGCGGCCACGCGCGAGAGGCTCGCCATCAGGTCGGCGAAGAATTGTCCGCTGCGAATCCATTCGAGAATGGCGACAGCGACGGTCGATGGCGGCGGAAACAGCACGGTGTTCACAATGCCGGAGCGAGCAACCAGCTCCCACACGCCTGTGAAGATAGGCACCGAGAGGACGGCGACCAGTACGCTCAGCCGTGCAGTCGCGCTAGCACTGCTACGTCTGCCGACGCTCACGGGCGCGCCTCCAGTGTGACGCGGGCCGGATCGACCGCCTTGAGCGGCGCCGTCACCAAGACTTTCGAGAAATCGGGCATGGTCGCTCCAGGGGGATGATTGCCGGTCTCGAGCCGCCAGGTGGCATGGGTTTTCAGAGTCGCGAGAAGCCTGTCGTCGAGGCGCACACGGTAAACATAGTCCGGCCAGATCGCAGCCAACTCGTCGCGTTTCATCCCGGTCGCTGCGGCGATGACGTCGATCGCTTCATCCGGATGCGCCTTGAGCCAGCCCTCGGCTTCGATGAGGGACGCCAGGAACTTACTGACGATCGCCGGATTGGCCGCGAGGTAAGATTGCGTAACGACAATGTTGAAGGTCTCCGAGTAGAGACCTTTGGTCTCAAGTGGGGTCGCGCCTTCGCCAAGAGCCTTCTTCGCATTCGCGACGTGCGGCTCCCAGGTATCGAACGCATCGATGCTCCCGGCCGCCATGGCGGGAAGCATCTCCTGCGGTCGCAGGTTGACGAGCGTCACGTCCTTCGACGTCAGGCCCGCCGCTTTCAACAGAACCGACGTGTAAACTTCGCTGCCGGTTCCAGCCGTAAAGGCAATTCGCTTTCCACGCAAATCAGCCTTCGTCTTGATGCCGGCAGAAGCCGCGGTCATGGTCTTAAGATCCGAATATTCCATCCCCGCCACGAAGGCGATGGGCTGTTGCGCCATCGCGGCCGCCGTGACCGGCGCCTCGGCGGTTGTCGCGATATCCGCCCCTCCCCCAAGCACCGTATCGAGGCACTGCTTCCCGCTGGTGAAATTGGAGACCGAGATGTCGAGCCCCTGCTTGGCGAAAATGCCTTTCGCATTCGCGACGATCGCCAGTCCCGAGATCGGCCCGAGATTCTGGGCGAGCCGCGCCTTCAGCAATTCTTCGGCTGTCGCGCACTCGGGCGTCGCAAACAAGAAGGACGCAGATAGGACAAACGCGGCAAAGCGAAGAGCGGTTGTTGATCGCATGCCAAACCTCTGTGATGCCGGCGATCGGAGTGATCGACCGTGACGACAGGGTCGCCTGAAGACGGGAGACCGTGAAGCAATTAATCGACAAGGCTCGACGCTGTCCAATTTTCCCGCAAGTAGGCCAGCTCCCGGACTGTGCCAGGGCAATAAATTCATCACGCTGCCCACACCTTGGGCGCATCGTGGCTGAGGCTGATCTGTTCGGGCCCGGAGCCGCCTCCCGAGATGCGGAGAAGGCGCCTGGTGGGACCCGTGTTCGCAGTGCGGGCGGCATTTCGGCGCCGCCGGCTGCGGCAACGGCACCCTGCTGCCTTTTCATGAAGCCGCGATCCCGGTTCAATCAGAACCGATGGGACTTTCGATGCCGTTGCGTGCGCGGCGAAACCAGGCCCACGTCTGCCGCGTCACTGCGATGTAGCCTGGGCCCCGGTAGACGATCTGATCGGCGACGATCCGGTTCAGTTTCGGCAGTGCATGGAACGGAATCGAAGGATAAGCATGATGCTCGACATGATAGGGCATGTTCCATGCAAACCAGCGCACGAACATGGCGGTATAGGTGGTGCGCGTATTCTGGAAGGCGCTGCGCGTGCGATCGCAACCGGTGTGTTCGGCAAGAAGATACGGACGCAGAAACAATTGACCGATGATCACGGGAATGACCCAGACCCACAACAGGATCAAGGTGTGCAGCGCGACCGATGCCAGCAGCAGCGCAACGTAACCTGCCAGATGGAAGCGAGCTTCCGTCACGACGATGTGGCGCTTGCTTTCCGGAATCCAGGGCGACGTGGCGTTTCCGGTCAACGCGTGGCGAAGCATCAGCCGCACCCGGAAGGCAACCTGCCGCAAGCCGCTGTAGACCATCACTAGTTGCGCGTCCGAGGTCGGGGTCGGAACCGACAGCAGTTCCGGATCCCTCTTTGGATCCTGCGTATAGCGGTGATGATCCCAGTGGAACAGGCAGTAGTATTCGTAAGGCAAGCCGACTGCGAACGAGGAGAGGTGACCGAAGGCGAGATTAAGTGCGCGGCTACGAAACGCCGTTTTGTGGGCGGTCTCGTGTACCACCATGAACAGGAATGCGACAAAGTAGCCTTGGACGACGACCAGCGGCAACGCCCAGACTATTCCGTATCGCGACGAGGCCAGCCAGATCAGCGCGCCGACAACGACAATGATGCCGTAGTGGCTGGCCGCACGGACCAGGCCTTGCCAATCGGACCGCACGGACAAATCGCGCAGCATAGCTGGAGTCAGTGGCTTTTCTCCGGTGGCAGTGATCGCGTTGCTCATGATCGTAGCCGCCTCCTTCCGGGGTGATCGCGCTCGTGCAAACGCTGGAATTCGTCAAGCACATACTGACCCTAGGGAGCGACGCCGCAATGCAGAAGCAATTAATTTCGCGGGCGTTGGTCACCGGCATTCGAGATTGCGGCCCTCGCCTCACCGCATTGGCCGTCACAAGATATTTGTTGATCTCTCGGTGCACATGTCGTGCACACGCAGCCTTCTAACCGATTGATAAACTTGAACTCTCACTCCAATCCATCATGGGCACTACAGGCAAATCTGATCGCTCGTCGGGAAGCGCAAGGCGGCTTCTCATGAACGGCAAGAAACGGAGAACAGGCTCGCCTTCGGAAGATTGATCCGAGACTCGATAGAGTGTGGACCGCCGGCTCAAATCGGACACGCTACGATTGCATCGATCAATAGCGATGCAGCTTCAAATCAGCAAGTCATGAGGCGCGGCGTGATGCGGAACGTTATGAACGGGGGCGACCGCGTGTTCGTCCAGTGCATTAGGGATCGATTTGCCGATGGTGTGGAGGTCCACTTCCCGACCGGGCGAAACGTGCGGACCGAGCGGGCTATCAAGTTCAACTACCGAGCCGAATGTGGGAGGAGTCGCATAGCTATCGAAGCGAAACGCCAATTCCGCGCCGCCAATCTCAGAGGCAATTTTAGCCGGCTGTACGGGTTCCAACGCGGTTGCAGCCTGCGGCCAGTTTCCGGCCTTACTGCCATTTGCGGCGCTCGGTTCGACCATCTCGGCTGCTTCGGGTGCCTCTTTAGAGCCATGTGAATCGTGCCCTGAGTTGCCATGCTTCACGACGGTCGGTTCTTCCCCAGCTGATGCGCCCGCAACATCCAAGACCGGAGCGCGATGCTCGGCGCCATTTCCCGGTGCGAAGCCAGCTTCAGTCAACTCCGCGGCTGCCGCCTTTGGAGGCCCTGGCTCTGAAACCTGCTCTGAGTCACCGCGGCCCGCGCTACCGGCCGTGGCGATGCCCGGCTCACCGATCTCAGCTGCTTCAGGTGCGCCTGAAAAACTTGAGTGCCCGGAATTGCCGCGTTCCACGCCATCTGCTTCAGCCGTCTTCGCCGAACTTGGCGAAGCATCCGAAGCCGGGAAATGATGCTCGTTGTCGTTACCGAGACTGTGCCCTTGCATAGAACCAGATTCAGCCAACCCCGTGACTGCCGCCTTTGCAGACCCCGGCTCCGAATTGTGCTGTGAGTTATCGCGGCCCGCGCTACCGAGGCCTGGCGCACCAGGGTCGGCTGCTTCCGATGGTTTTGCAGGGGTTGAGTGCCCCGAATTGCCGCGCTCCACGCCATCTGCGTCTGCCGTCTTCGCCGAACCTGGCGAAGCATCCGAAGCCGGGAAATGATGCTCGTTGTCGTTACCGAGACTGTGCCCTTGCACAGAACCAGAGTCAGCCAACTCCGTGACTGCCGCCTTTGCAGACCCTGGCTCCGAATTGTGCTGTGAGGTATCGCGGCCCGGGCTACCAAGGCCTGGCCCACCAGGGTCGGCTGCCTCCGGTGGTTTTGCAGAGGTTGAGTGTCCCGAATTGCCGTGTTCCACACCATTGGCTTCTGCCATCTTCGCTGCCCCTCGCGAAGCCTCCGAAGCGGGCGGATGATGCTCGTTGTCATTGCCGACGCCATTCCCCCGCATGAAGCCGGCTTCGGTCAACTCCGCTGCCGCCTTTGCAGACCCTTTCTCCGAAGCGTGCTCTTTCTCGAAAGCGTGCTGTAAGTTACCGCCGCCCGCGCTGCCGGCCTTTACGACGCCTGGCTCACCAGGGTCGGCTGCCTCCGGTGGTTTTGCAGAGGTTGAGTGCCCCGAATTACCGTGTTCCACGCCATCGGCTTCTGCCGTCTTCGCTGACCCTCGCGAAGCGTCTGAAGCGGGGGGATGATGCTCATTGTCATTGCCGACGCCATTCCCCCGTATGAAGCCGGCTTCGGTCAACTCCGCTGCCGCCTTTGCAGACCCTTTCTCCGAAGCGTGCTGTTTCTCCGAAGCGTGCTGTGAGTTACCGCCGCCCGCGCTACCGGCCTTTGCAACGCCTGGCTCACCAGGGTCGGCTGCTTCTCGTGGCTTTGCAGAGGTTGAGTGCCCCGAATTGCCGTGTTCCACGCCATCGGCTTCTGCCGTCTTCGCAGACCCTCGCGAAGCCTCCGAAGCGGCGGGATGATTCTCGTTGTCATTGCCGACGCCATTCCCCTGCATGAAGCCGGCTTCAGTCGATTCCGCTGCCGCCCTTGCAGACCCTGGCTCCGAAGCGTGCTGTGAGTTATCGCCCGCCGCGATGCTAGAGCCAGCCCCCCCATTGATCGGCTCATTCTTCGATGTGAGATTTTCAACTGCCGTGACCGTCGTGCTATGAGAAAGCGCGACCGGTGATACATGAGCCGACCCACCGGACTCATCATCGCTCTGATCCGTTGTACCCACCGAATCGCTAGTGAAGGTTCTGAACCTGGTCGCTCCCCCTGAGCCGGTCCGAGCCTGCCCGAATTCGAACGTCAAGCCGTTGTCGGCCAGAGTGTTCCAAACTGCAGCGGTCCCGAGTGTGCTCTCGCTCGTCCCGATAACTGTATGGGCACTATCCGCACTCAGAACAGCTTCGGTTGCGGTCGCCGATGTCAGCGCTTCGAGCTGCTCCAGGGCGATCGCGACAGCCGCGCCTTCCGGCTGCCCGACGAAATCCGACTCCGCAATGGAGACAATCCCCTGCAGATGGATTTCCAGCAGGCCCCGGTCCCCGACATCAAGACTCCGATCGGTCGGATTCACGTAGACGATCGTTTCGTTGGTTGCGGGATTGTAGATCCAGGCGAGGGTGTGCGGCGGTACGGACTTGCTTGCTGCTGTCATATGGAGCCAGGCAAGCGCTCCGAAAGCTGCAAGATTGATCCTGCTCGATCCAGATGCGAAATCGAATCCAGAGTGGGAAGAGGTCGAATTGGAATCGATCGGGGAGCGATGAACAACGTTTTCGCCAACGTCGCCGCCCATCCGTTGATCGCGGCCATCTCCACCAATACCGGCATCGCGACCAGAGCCCGGTGAGCCATGGGGTTCTTGCAGGTTGTCGTCCGCAGCACCATGACTCATTTGGTTCGAAGCGCCTTCTCCAGCGACGCGTTCGTTGCCGGTGGTCACAAGCGCGGCAGGCAGGCGCAAATCGTGCAAAGGGAAAGCCGGGGGAAAGCCGTCTACATCATTGGTATCGGCATCGGTTATCGCGGCCAGTTTTGTGGTCGTATTCTCGCCGGTGACCACCACGAAGCTGTCGATCGGCGCTTTGCCCGGGTCATGCGATTGCACGGCAAGATGGGGGTCGTTCAGTGCGTAGATCAACGCACCGGTCAGAGTGGCGAAGGTGCCATACCCTCCGTGAATCGACGTCGGAGTGGAAGCAAGCCGCGGGAATTGATGTTCCGCGGTCGAGTCTCCAACGATCTGTGTGTCGCTGGTGCCCCGCAGTAATGGCGTAGGAAGATTGGGCGTGCTCGATCCAACCGGGCCGTAGTCCTTCGTTTTCGAGCCTACGGATTGCTCTGTCGGGCGCAGCTCTTCTATTGCCGCCGCCGGGTTCGTGACCAGGCTCGCCTTGGCAAAGAAGTCCCTCTGGGTGGACGTCTCGCCGGATTCCCAGACCACGAGGTGTCGGAGAATGGCTCTTTTCCAGGGCTCATATTCGGCATGCTCTCCCGCGCGACCGGCGCTGTCGTCATCCGGGTCCACGTCGTTCGCTTCCGACGCCTTGAGTTCGTCCGCAATTGCAAACGCCAGAAACGCCAGCGCAAGCAGGCCCAAGCCGGACGGTCGCTGCAACAACGCAAGGGTAGCGAGCACAGTTCTGTTGGTAATTTCAAGCTTCTGAAATATGTTGTACAGGTGTACTTTGACTGTCCCTGGGGAAACGTTTAGCTGGCGCGCAATCTCCTTGTTTGACATTCCTTCTGAGACCAGTCGTACAATTTGAAGTTCCCGGTGCGTCAACAGCTCCAGCATCGTTTCCACTTTGCCGCCGCCGTCAGCTCCCTGGCCGGCTGGCAAGAGATCGGATTGCTCGCGCGACACGCTGCGCTCTGTCATCAGGCGCAGTAATCGCAGCATAGTGTCCGAGGAAGCATGCTTCGAGATTACGCTGGAGGCGCCAGCAGCAATAGCAGCGGCTAGATCGTGATCTGCTTCGGATTCGGTAAACAACACCAAGCGCGTGGAAAGATTCTCAGCTTTCGCAATCGCGAGGATCTCGGGGACCGTCAGATCTGGCAGGTTGTCAGCAACAAGCGTGACGTCGGGTGTCAAATTCCGAATTGCTTCGAGACACCTTGTCCCATCGCTGCACGATGCGACAACGTCGAAGTCCTGCTGTGCCCCGAGTACCGACTTCAGCCCCTGTAGAACGATCGGTTGTCGATCTACGATCAGAAGCCGGATCCGTCTCTGCTTCACAGATACGTCTAACATGGACTCTGCCTCGGCCCGGCCATCTATGTACTTCGGCATATGGCCGAGGCCAAGCGGGATTATTAAAATACAATTAATAGAATAGGGAAAAAGAGGCTTCGCGGGCTAAAAAATGTCTTAAATCGCAAGCTTTTATGGCATTTAGGTAAGAAAATATATCAGTTGACCCGATGGCCATTGCGATTGCCGATGGCCATTGCGATTGACTGGCTCGATGCTTACCGCGCGGGCGACATCGAGGCGATCTTGGGAATGTATGCCGAAGGTGCCGTGGTTTGCTGCGGCTGCGGGGGCGTCAAGACCATTACCTGCCACGAGGCACTTCGTGCCTATTGGATTGTGCCTATTGGATTGATTGCCTCCTAGAATATCCGGCGGGCACGTTGGACGATCTCAATCCCTGGCACGAGGGGGCCATTATCTCGTACGTCACCAAGAGCAGCGTCATGAGTGCGCTTTTCTCGTTTGACGTTACCGGGAGGATCAAGGAGCTAGGCTGCAGTCGCTGCCACTGGACCTTGGCGCGATCCGAGCCCGCGTTGGGTCACGTGTTGGCCTTGCGGGGCGCAGCCGGCGTTCCCGTACGAACGCGTCGTTGCGAGCCCGTTGCGTGCCACTCGTTAGCGAAAGCATGTCGAAGGACGATACGCCTCCAGCAGAGATGTTAAGGAGGCTTCCCAGCTTGCTGCACCGCCAATGCGGCGCGAACGCGTGAAGGCGCTGGAGGCTCGGCTTCAGCTTGAAGCGATGCCGCCCCAACTCGTCTTCAACACGGATACTAGCGGGCCATATACCTACGACGCGGCATGCGAGTGTCGGGCCACGGGAACCATATCTGTGGTGGTCGGTTGGCTTGCTGTTGAGCTGGTACGCCGCAGAGCAGCTCGACACATCGGCATGAGTTCTAGTGCCGAGTATCCGTCGGGAGCCAATCCCATGATGGACCATGCGACTAGAACTGGTAATCGTCTGTTAGCAGCGTTGCCGCCAGCGGATTTTGCTTTGCTTGCGCCTCATCTCCGGAAAGTCGTGATCGAACGCAATTCCGTGCTCATCCGATCGGGCGATCGGATCGAACATCTTCTCTTCCCCCTCAGCGGTGCCATCGCCGCGATCACGGAGCTGCCGAACGGGCAAACAGTTGCCACGGCGATCATCGGGCATGAGGGCGCCGTGGGTTTGACGTCAGCGTTTGGCGCATCCGCCGCGCCTGCGACCGCGGTCGCCCGCCTATCCGGGGCCGCGCTGCAGATCTCACCTGCGCAATTCCTGGCAGCCCAACATCGCAGCCCCGCAATCGCATCCATGGTGCAGGTCTTTACGATGTCGTTGTTGACGCAACTCCAGCACGTGGCAGCCTGCAATGCACTGCATTCCGTCGAAGCGCGCTTAGCGCGCTGGCTTCTTCACATCCATGATCGTGCGAATGAAGGGGACCTGCTCCCGCTGACGCAAGAAACATTGTCGGAGTTGCTCGGCGTTCGCCGCACCACGGTCACGCATGTCGTGTGCACAATGCGCGCGTCAAGAGCGCTGAAATCCAGTCGGCGCGGCCAGCTCGAGATTGATCGGCCGCGGCTCGAAGCCGTGGCATGCGAGTGCTACAAGGTCATGAGCCGCAGAATCGATCGGATAGTCTCGCACGGCGCGGTCGGGCTCATCCCTGGGGCTCCAGCGCGCCCCCCCTCCCGTTCGCCCGGTAGCCGAATAGCCGGGACAGGCTCGTAGGCCGGTTCGCTGTCGCGAACCATCCGCACGCACCCTTTCGGTCGTCCATTCGCTTTGGGACGCTCGTTACACCGCGATTTATTGCAACCGAGCAGCACGGGCATGAGCTTCGCCTGTGCGAAGCTGGAACGACTGCCGGCGGTCTGAGCTCAGGCATGGGGGACCGTCCGCCTTGCGCAGCTTGCGCTGACGATTCTCTTCTCGACCTACCCGGTCTCTGAGCTTCTCGAGTTCTGCGAGCCGGGCGACAAGCGCTTCGAGACGCTCTCGAAGAAGGGCCGCAGGACTCTCCGCTCGAATGCGGGTATTCACGACACGCCTCCTGTCCGAGTCTCCCGGGAGGCCGCTCGGCTGGCCAGATATGCTTTCGGCCTCGCGTTTGATCTGTCGGAGCAAAAGGCCCCGGCCCGGCTTGGCCGCACGGCAGCCCATCGGGCTCCTTCGTGGGCTGAGAAGATCTTACCGGCTGGATTGGGTTGCGCTGGAAATCCGAGTACTAGCTCCGGGGCAATCGGCCCTGCGCTTTTCCTCGTTCTCTTCGTCTGCGCAATCGACCCCACCATCTGCACTTGGAATTCCAGAGCCGCCGCCGGTTGCGAAGGGCCCTTTTGCATTGCCTCCGCCAGCACCGGCCCCGCCGCTACCGCCAGCCCCGCCGCCGGATGTCCCTCCGGCATGAGAAGATCCGGCAGGGAGACCACCAGGT